>CAUUSU010000016.1:0-13243 GCA_963547835.1 uncultured Campylobacter sp. | reverse complement strand
TTTAATCTCTATCATAGGCTTCCTTAGATCATATCTTTTAGCTTATTGCCGATACTCAGTGCGTCTTGATGACACACGTCGATACAGCGTCCGCACAGCGTGCAGTCGATCCCTTTTAACATAAATTTGCTCTTATCGCCCAGGTTTTCGGACGCCTTTTTTTTAGTGATGTCTAGCACGTGCGAGACGAAGCAGACGTCTTGGCAAACGCCGCAGTGATCGCACCTGTTTTTATCCCAAGTAATCTTGCTAAGGCTAGCTTTCGCCGCAAGCGAATAGGTACTGCCTAGCGGGCATAGGTGCGTGCACCACACCCGTCTGCTAAAAAATACTTCGAGCAAAAACACAAAAACGATCCAAAGTCCCGCCAGTGAGAAGCCGTAGATGATGAGGCGCGATAAAATTCCCACGACGTTAAAAATTTCAAAAACGAGTAGATCCGTAATCGCGCTTAGCAGCAAAAACACCGCCCAGATCGCATATCGCATACCGCGAGGCAGGGCGCGCTCCTTGATGACGTGCTTTGAAATTAGCGTATTATGCAGCTTTTCGCCGATCTCGCTAAGCGCTCCGTAAGGGCAAATCCACGAGCAAAATGCCTTGCCGCCCGCGATGAAGTAAAACAGCAAGATGGTGCCCGAGCCGATGAGAAGATTTATCGGCAGATCCTTGTGCGCGGCGATCACCTCAAGAGTAGCAAAGGGATCTGCTAGGTGAAAGCCAAGTATCCGCGAGCCGCTGATATCGCCCTCTAAAATTTGAATATCCGCGCGAAAGGAAAGCACGAAAAGTAGATGCACTAAAAATACCGTAGCGTAGCGCAGAGCCCGAATGCTGGGGCGCCATTTGCCGCTTTTATTTTTAAGCGCGAAGGTCGAGAAAAAGCTCGTATTTTTGATCGTGCATCGCGAATTATATTTATCCAAGACTTACTCTTTAAATTTTGAAATTTCATCCGCGAGCTTATCTAGGTTCTCGTCGCTTACGTTAGTTAAAAGTCCGCTCATCAGGCTGTTTTTGATCTTACCCGCTTTATAATCTTTGAGGCTTGCTAAAATTTGATCCTTGCTCTTGCCGCCGATCGGCGGAGCGATCTTGCCGCGTCCGTCATCGCCGTGGCACGGCGCGCAACTTACCAGATAGGAGCTGCTAACCTTGAAATCGCGCTCTTTGACGCTCTGCTGCAAAATTTTAATATTTTTCACGTCCTTATCGTCGATGAGATCGACGCTTTTGCTCTGCGGCGCAGGCTTTGCTTGCGCCTGCGGCTTGACTTCTTGCTGCGGCGCGCTAGAATCGTCCGAACTAGCCATAAAGATCATCAGCGCGATCAGCGCGACGCCCAAAATCAAAGCTAAAATTTTGCCCGGTTTCATTTCTGCTCCTTAAATTGTTTGTTGAACTCGTAAATTTCTTTCGCCATCGTCTCTATCTGCTGCTCGCTCATGCCGTTTACGAGCTGCACCATAAGAGGATTAGGCTTTTCTTTAAATTTATACTTTTTAATCATATCCACGATCTGCGCGTCGGTTTTATCTAGAAGCGACGGGCCTATGATGCCGTTGGCATAGTCGTCGTGGCACGCCGAGCAGCGCAGGATAAAATCGTGCCCAAGGCGCTTTTTCATCAGGTCGAAATTTAGCTTTTCGTATTGGTTTTTGATGCTCGAATACGCCACGATATTTTTGGTCGTTTCGTTCACATCGCCGTTTAGATTAAAATTTACCTTTCGCTCGCCATAAAAATCGTAGCTTACGAACTTATCGTCCTTCTTAGGCGCTTCGCCGCTTTTAACGCTGATGCGAGGCTTTGCAGTATGATTTTGTTCCGCGCTCTGCGATGCGGAATTTGAACTCGCAGAGCCTTGCCTTGCGGAGTTTTGTGAGACTGAATTTTGCCCTGCGGAGCTTGTCGCGGCAGAGCTTGAACTGCCGTCATCTCCGCAGCCACACAGCAAAAGCGCCACAGCTAGCGAGCAGAGGTAGAATTTAATAGAGTTTTTCATTGTTTTCCTTCATAGATTGATTTGTAATCTGCCCGCGGGATTATCTCGATGATACGCGCCGGGCAGAGCTCTGCGCACGCGCCACAGCCGACGCAAGCGCTACGGATCTGCGGGGCGAAATGCGCGCCCGCTTTTATCATAGCTATGGCATCAAGTGGCTGCGGGTAAGGGCACAGCGACGCGCATAGATAACAGACCTTGCCCTCTTTCGCCGCCAGCGCTGAGTTTAGCTCGCGTTCCTGCTCGGTCTTGGCGGGCTTTAGGCGCAGATCGTCGGGTTTTAAAACCTGCCCGCGATACGCCAAACAGGCGTTTAAATTTTCGATCACAGCGATGCCCATTTTGACCTTTTTAGGCTCGTTCGTCTCGTGGCTAAGCGCGCCGCTTGGACAGGCGAGCACGCAAGGAAGCGCGCCACAAAGATAGCAGCCTCGCTCTTTGGCATCGATGACCGGAGTACCGATATCAAAAAGATGCGTAATATCGAGCAGATAGATGCTGTGATAGGGGCAGACCTGCACGCATTGGCCGCACTTGATGCAGCTACTGCGGAAGCCGCGCTCCGCTAGCGCTCCGGGCGGGCGCAGATACAAAGAGGCGGAATCCCCGCTAGAATTTTGTTTTATAGAATTCGGCGCAGAATTTTGCCCTGCAGAATTTACGGAATTTTGCTCGTTTAAATTTTGCGCTTCACTGCCCGTGGAATTTGCAGAATTTTCATCCGCAAACAAGCTCGCTGCCCCGAGTGTTCCGAGCGCTCCGCCGAGTAGTTTTATCGCTTCGCGTCTATTCTTTATCATTGCCTCATCCTAGGTTTTGGATCTTTTAGCAGTAGCTCAGGCTCTGAAAACGGAGCGAGCTTGGAGATGAAATTTAAAAGCGCGATCCCGCTGGAGCCGTAAAAAAACCGCACGCTCGGCTTATGCGCCCAAAGCCTATCGGCATAAGCATATGAGCTGTAGCTAACGTCGCCGTAGCCGTCGCCATCGCGATCAAATCCGTCGTAATCGTCGAAGTAGTTGCCACTCCATTCGTTTTGCAAGAGCTTGGATTGGGGCGTATCGTTTAGCACAATCTCCATATTGCCTTTAAATTTATTGTTTTTAAATACGCTTTTTAGCTGCGTGGCGTGGAATTGCACGCCGATGCTGTTGTATTCGATATCGTTGTTTTCAAAAACGTTAAGTGAGCCCGGCTGGTAGGGGGATTGATCCAGATAAAATCCGCGGGCGTTGTAGATGACTTTATTATCCGTAACCCTGAAATTTGAGCTATCCTTCATACCGATGCCTACGCCGTAAGCGCCGTCTGCATTGCGCACTACGTTACGCCTGGCTATATTATCGCTTGAAAACATAAAAAATAATCCCACGCTATTGCCGTCGTAGTAGTTATCCTCCACGACGTTATGTCCGGAGTTCATAAAGTGCAGCGAATAGCGGCAGCTATGGCCTTTATTGCCTGCGACGAGATTGCCGTTTGAGAAGTAAAAAACGGTGTCGCGGACATTATGAACGTCGTTATTTAAAATTTTATTGGCATTGGAATACCAAAGCTTGATGCCGTCGCCTTTAAAACTCGTGCGGTAGGTATTGCTTGAAATTTCATTGCCCTCGATCGTTACGTCGTTTGCCTTGCTTAGCACGACGCCGTAGAGCACGTCTTTGATGAGATTATTTTTTATGATTACGCTGTTTACGTCGCTTACGTTGATCCCCGCATCTTCGCTAAGATGCTCGAAGCCTCCATTTTGGATCGTTAAATTCTTGATTATAACATGCGGAGCGCGGACGCGGATGACCGTTCCGTTGCGATCGCCTATGATCACGGCGGAGCGGTTTAGCCCGTCGATAGTAAGGGGCTTATCGATTAAAACGTTGCCGTGGTACTCGCCCGCGGCTAGTTCGATAATATCGCCCGCTTTTGCGCTATCGATCGCGTCTTGAAGCTCGCCCGCGCCTAAGCTTAGCGCGAGCGAGAATGCTAGAAGCAAAAGCCTCATCTATGCTCTCGTAGGAATTTTTTCTTAGATAGTAGAGCTAACGCCGATAGTAGCGACAGAGCTAGCATCAGCCAAAAGCCAAGAGCCGGATATGAATGGGTAGTAAAATGCGCCACGCTGCCGTCGCCAAATGCTGTAGGCATAAAAGGCTTTATTTTAAACGCGCCCCAGTCTTGCAGATTGTGCCCGAACCAATAGAGCCAACCCACGTAGCAACCGATGAAGATAAGCGGCGCAATGATCGGCAGTATCATAAGCAGAGTCTGCCCCTTGCCGTCGTAGTACAAAAACGCAAGCATTCCTAACGTCGCGATTATAAGATAATAAGGCGATAGCGAGTGCTCGAGCGTGCCGCCGCGCCAGACGGGATACATTCCTATATAGTGGTTTAGGGTATTCATCTCGCCGACATCGCCGCTAAAGCCGTCTACGTGGACGTAAAGTGGAATTCCATCGGGGAAAGCCTCTTTTGGATAGTTCGGCGCTTCGAGTGAAATTTTCCACACCGGTATGCTAGGGACCCCCACTTCAAATTTATGCTCCAGCATCGCGCCTAGATCGTTTTTAACATCACTAGGAATTAGGTGATTTTTATATGATGCTTTCGTATAAAAATTCCATATCGGTGCGGAGTATGCGGGCAGCTGCGAGACGCTGCTAACCTGCCCCGATACGATTTTGCCTTGGACTTTGAAAAATCCGAGCGTAGGGATGGTAAAAGCGACCGTCATAATAAGCAGCGCTAAAATCGCGTAAATTTTATATTTTGGCATTTCGTCTCCTTTAAATTCTCCCCCTTGCGGGGGAGAGTGGGGCTAGTTAAGACCCGCGTTCTCATCGACCCATTTTAGGTATTCGATGATATCTTTGATCTCTTCGTCTTTCATATGCTGATTTGGCATGCGAAGGTTGAAGTAATTTATCATTGCCTTAACGTAATCATCTTCGTAGAATTTAGCAGGGTCTTTGATGAAATCGGCTACCCATTTCTCGCCGTTTTCATGGCGGAGTAGGACGCCTGTTAGATCAGGACCGGAGCTTACTTGACCGATGACGTGGCAGCCGTTGCAGCCTCCGCGTAGGTAAGCCTTCTCGCCGTTAGATGCAGCCTCGCTCATAGGAGTGGAGAGCTCGCGGATTAGGTTGTTTTTAGCGCGAAGTCCGACATCTGCGGTTTTTACTAAATACTGCCAAACTTGACCTTCCCAAAGTATAGCGCCGTTCATATCGCCTGCTTTTACTGCGGCGTCTGCCTTGGCTTTAGTTTCAGGAATTTTGCCGTATTGATCTAGCGCGTCATCGACTAAAGCCTTGACCTTAGGATATTTCTCGTAATTTTTCTCTTTTAAGAATTTAACGACTGATTGAATAACGTCGTCTGTGGCTTTATTCGTAGCTACTACCTTGTCGTATTCGGCTTTTAGAGCTTCTGGGCTAAGAGCTTTTAGCATAGAAGCTTTAGCTGAAGTGTATTTTTTATTCGGATCTTTTACGTATAGATATCCAAACATCTCAAGGTGCAACGCAGAGCAGAATTCTGTGCAGTAGAAAGGAAATACGCCCTCTTTATCTGCGATGAAATTTACGCTCGCAGTCTTACCCGGCTCAAGCGACATATGCAGATCGTAATCATCAACCGTAAAGCCGTGAGTTTCGTCCTCGGCACGCTCTAAATTTGTCATATAGATCGTTACGTTATCGTCCTTATTAACCTCGATGTGCTCAGGATTAATATGGCTGCGGATCGCCGTAGCATAGACTTTTACGTTTTTGCCGTCGCGCTCGATGCGTTCTTGACCCGCTAGCGTCATAGCAGGGTGTTGTTTGCCGGTGCGAGAGTTCGTTCCCATAGTATAGGTAGGTTTCGTATGAAGTTTACTAGCTGCGATAGAAACTACGTCGTGCGGCTCGCCAAGACCGATAGGAAGATCATAAAGCATCTCCATTTTAGGCCCGGTGATGTCGATTAGCTGGTGATTTTGCGGATGAAGCGGTCCGATAGGATTAAATCTATCGATCGAAAGCTTATCCAGTGCGATTACGTATTTGCCGACAGGCTTTGAGGATTTGCCCTCCATGGAGTCGAGGTGACCGATATTGTAGTGAACGTTGATCCTATCTAAAACCTTTAGCGTTTTGTAGTTCCATTTTACGATCTGGCTATCAACGTAAAGCGATGTATAGATTACGCCATCTTGCGAATCGAAGGTGTTATGCAAAGGTCCAAGACCAAGCTCTGCTTGTCCGTGAAGCGTCTTTTGCATATCTAGGATCGGAATTCCGTATGGATCCTTGCCTGCGTATTCTTTCTTATCAATTAGCTCTTTAATCTTTTTGAAATCGTAAACGCTGGCGTGAGTATCTAGTTTGCCGCCGATGATAATGTAGCGGCCGTCCGGGCTAACATCGACGCCGTGAGGAGATTTAGCCTCAGGGATCAAAAATAGCGCTCCCGCTTTTACGGCGGCGTCTATCGTAACGATTCTGTGTCCGTTTACGACCTTGTAGTTTTTGCTGTCTTGAGCAAGCTTTTCTAGAATTTGCCAGTTGTAAACGTGCAGGTAGTCGGTATCGTTGCGGCTCATACCGGCTTCCATCGGAGGCAGACCCTTTTCGATGCCGCCCGTGTACATTTCGGAGTTAAAGCTGTTGGTAAACGCCCAGCCGAAGCTCTCGCCCTTACCTGCGTCGCTTAGATCTTGCATATATGGAGGAAGCTCTAGAGAAAAGGATTTGTTTACGTCGATTTTACCTTTATCGTAGTCAAATTTCCATAGCGTTACCGCACCGCGATAAACCGCCTGATACTCCTCGATCGGGTGCCAGTCGTTATCAAAAGGGGCTGCGTATTGGCTGGTTTCGATGACGTATTCGGTATTAGGCGTTACGAAAGAGCCGCCGTGATCGCTTTTGATTACGGGATTTACGACTATTTGAGTAGTCTCGAAATCGGATAAATTTATAACCGCGATTCTTGGGTTCGCCTTATCGTTGATAAAGAGATAATCGCCCACGTATTCGCCGTTTTTTTCGCTGAAATTTGGATGGTGAGTATCGCCCCAGTTGATCTCTTTGCCGTTAATAGAGCCCGATCTTAAGACCGCCTTGCTCTCCTCGTCAAAGCCGTATCCCTGCCAAGGCTCCGGGGTAAATACGCCGATATATTTGTAGATCCTCATCGACGGCACGCCGTAAACGATCACCTGTCCGCTTTGACCGCCGGAGGAGAAGACCATATAATCGTCCTTCCTACCGGTCGGCTGATAGGTCTTAGCCGCCGCCAAAACGTCTTTTTCGCTTAAATTTCGTTCTTTCATCACGCGCTCTAGGTCGCTATCCGCGGCACACAGGGCGCTTGCGGCGAACAAAACCGAGCCCAAAAGCACGGGTTTGAAACTTTTTAACATACTAATCCTTTCTTAAAATTTTAAAATTTTGCCTGATTTGCTGACTACGAGGATCGCTTCCCCGTCTGCGTACATCGCTAAAAATTCGCTTTTTAAATCCACAACCTCCTTTAATCCTACTTTTTGATTTTCGTAAATTTTATCTTTAGTAGCGATAAACTGCGTGCCGCGGGCGCACACGATGGATTTGATCCAAGAGCCCACGCTTTTGCGCTCGCCGCTTTTTAAATTTATAAAATTCCCCTCTATATCTCCGGTAAATAGCGTCCCGTCGCAGTCTGCAAGCGCAGTGGCGATAGAGCCGCTTAAATTTTTATCGCCAGCTTCGGCTGAAATTTCGCTTTGAGTTTTAAGCCCCTCGTCTTGAAATTTTGCGCCTTTGAATTCTGAGCCTTGAAATTCCGCGCTCTTTGCGCCGCTAGCTTTCGTTTTATTTGGCTCGGAGGCTTGCACGATTTTCGTGCTATTAAATTCCGCATCTTTAAATTTCACGCTACCAAGCTCTCCCTGCGCAGCGCGATTAGGCGCTGTATCGATGCCGCTAAATTTAGTCGCGACAAGATCTGCGCTAAAACAGGCTACGCCGTTCCAGCTTGCGACGCAAAGTCCGTTAGCGCCCAGGCTAACGGCATTGATCCTGCCGTAATTAAGCGAAATTCCGCGCAGCCTGTTAGGAGCGGAATTTTTATTTAAAGATTGCCCGTTCGCGGTGGAATTTTCACCCAATGCGTAGCCGCCATCCGCGCTGTTATCAGAGTCCTCGTCTAATCTTATTAGTTGATTCTTATCCACTACCGCGTAAATCGCGTCTTTTGCGGCATAGATCGCATCTATTTGGGCTGTGCCGCTACGCCCCGTCTTAAGCGTGCGTAAAAACTTTAGTCTATCGTTTAGCACCGCGATTTCGGCTCCGCCCCAAGCTAGATAAATTTTGCCGTTTTTAAAATTTAGAGCCGTGATTTCGTTATCGCTGTATTTTTGCACGAACTCCACATCCCATTTAGCAGTATCAAACATCCTAAGCTCGCCGCCACTGCCGCATAAAAGCAGTCGGTGCGAGCTTGCGTCGAATGCGCCCAGACGCAGCGTGGCATTTAGATCAAAGCTGCCGGCTGCTGCTATCTGCGATAAACAAATCAAAAAGGCAATACAAAATTTTTTAAAATTCATCTTAATCTACTCTTTGCGAAATGATACTCCCCCAAGGCTTAAAAATCGGTTTAAAGCTTGAGCTATAATGAAATTCTAAGATTTCTTAAAAGTTACGAAATTCTACGATATAAAAATAGCTCTAAGTAAAATTTTATTTTTCGCATTTTTGCTATATAAATTCTGCTTTAAAATTATAATTTCAGTAAATTTTTATTTTGACAGATTTTTAAAATTCGCAACGCTCCTTTAATTTTGTTTAAATAAAAAGTTAGTATAATCGCCAAAGTTTGTTTTAAATTTTACTGAAGGAGAAACTATGGAGTTTCTGACAAGTTTGTCTGAAAGCACTCAATTCTTTTTGCAGCTCATTATAGTCTTGGGCTGTTTGTTTTATGGTGCTAAAAAAGGCGGTATGGCGCTGGGAATTCTAGGCGGTATAGGCTTAGTGATCTTAGTGTTTGGATTTAGATTAGAGCCGGGTAAGCCGGCAGTGGACGTTATTTTAACTATCCTCGCAGTTGTCGTAGCAAGTGCAACGCTACAGGCTACGGGAGGGCTTGATGTAATGCTTCAAATAGCGGAGAAATTGCTTCGTAAGCATCCGAAGATGGTTTGTATCATCGCTCCAACTGTTGCGTGGACGCTTACAATCTTATGCGGAACGGGACACACCGTCTATACGCTGCTTCCGATCATCTATGACGTAGCTATTAAAAATGGGATTCGCCCTGAGCGCCCGATGGCTGCTTCTACGATCTCCTCGCAGCTTGCTATCATCGCTAGCCCTGTTTCGGTTGCCGGCGTTTCGATGGTCGCGATCTTACTAGGTCAAGGCGTGCATATCGAGGGCTTTAGTACGTATTTGGATCTACTTAAATTAACAATCCCTTCTACTTTCATCGGTATGCTTGCGATCGGAACGTGGTCGATTTTTAGAGGTAAAGATCTAGATAAAGATCCGGAATTTCAAGAAAAGATCAAAGATCCAGAGCAGAAAAAATATATCTACGGCGAAAGTACGACCTTGTTAGGTCAAAAGCTTCCTAGGATTAAGTGGGTTTGCATGTGGATATTCTTAGCCACTATTGCGCTAGTTGCGGTTTTAGGTTACGAAAAAAGCTTACGTCCTGCGTGGACTAAAAATGTCCCTGGAAAATCTGTAGAGATCATCGTCGATAAAAAAACGGTCAAAAACATCACGATCAAAGATGGTCAGGTCATCTCCATGGTGGACGGCGGTAAGGTCGTCTCAAACGTCAAAGAGTCTAAGGTTAAGGATGCGACGAAATTTAATAGCGTCGAAATTTACGACAAAGATAAAAAGCTAGCTCAAAGCATCGTCTCTCAAGACGGAAATGTAGTAATTACGACAGGTGATAAGAGCGAGAGCATCGCAAACGCAAGCATAGTCGTAAAAGATACTATGAAAAAGACCACAAATTTAAATATGGTCTTAACCATTCAAATTTTCATGCTCCTAGCGGCGTCCATCATGATGATTGTCTCGGGTATTAAAGCTGGCAATATCGCTAAAAATGAAATTTTTCATAGCGGTATGATCGCGCTCGTGGCGATCTATGGAATTTCATGGATGGCAGAGACTATGTTTACTGCTCATATCGAAATGCTAAAAGCGTCGCTAGGTAAGGTCGTTATGGCGTATCCGTGGACATATGTCATCGTTTCGCTTTTGATTAGCAAATTCCTTAACTCCCAAGCAGCAGCGGTTGCTACTTTCGTACCGCTAGCGGTTAGCATCGGTATCGATCCGGGTCTTATTATTGCGTTTGCACCGGCTTGCTACGGATACTATATCCTACCTACCTATCCGAGCGATCTTGCGGCGATCCAGTTCGACCGCTCCGGTACTACGCACATCGGCAGATTCGTCATCAACCACAGCTTCATTTTCCCTGGGCTAATAGGCGTTCTTACTTCATGCGCGATGGGCTTTATCTTCGCTCATATTTACGGCTATTTATAATAGTTGCGCTCGCGGGCATATGGCTCGCGAGCTTTAAATTTCAAATCCCAGCGGCTTTTTAAAATTTTATAAAATTTTGAAATTTAAATGCTCTAAATTTTTAAATTCTAAAGCTTTCTAAATTCCGTTCATAACCCGCTCTAGGCTAATTCGTTTTAAATAAAATTTACGTTATAATCCCGCCAAATTCCACACAGGAGGCAGATATGCAAATCCCTATCGCATACGGCAAAGATGATCATCTAAGCTTAGAGATAAACGAGAAAAATTTGCTCGGCGTTTTCGATCCAAACCCCGTGGCTAAATTTGACGAAACGGCGCTCATCGCAAAGGCTCTGGCAAATCCGATAAATCAAAAAAGCTTTGACGAGTTTATCGCGGGCGATGAAAAGATCGTTATCATCGTAAACGACGGCACGAGACCTACGCCGACGGCAAAAATTTTAAAGCAAATTTACCCAAAAATCCGCGAGAAAAATAAAATTTTTATCATCGCCACGGGCTGCCACAGAGAGGGCACGCAGGAAGAATACGAGATGATCTTCGGCAAAGAAATTTACGCGGAGATCAGAGCCAAAAACGAAGTTCACGATCACGACTCCAAGCACGACGAGATGGTATTTTTAGGCGAGTCCAAAAACGGCACGCAGATGTATCTAAACAAAATCGTAGCCGAGGCTAAAAAAGTGATCGTCATAGGCTCGGTCGAGCCGCACTATTTCGCGGGCTACACCGGCGGCAGAAAGGCATTTTTGCCGGGCACCGCGTCGTACGAGAGCATCACGCAAAATCACAAGCTCGCCCTAAGCTCCGATGCGCAGGCGCTGCGCCTAGAGGGCAACCCCGTGCATGAAGATATGATCGATGCGATGAAGGTGCTAGCGCATATCGACGTTTTTTCGATCCAGACGGTGCTTGATAGCGAGCACGGCGTGTATTACGCGAGCGCGGGCGACCTCAACGACAGCTTTTACGACTGCGTGAAAAAGGCCGACGAGGTCTTTTGCGTAAATATCCCCCGCAAGGCCGACATCGTGATCTCGGTCGCGCCCTATCCGATGGACGTCGATCTCTATCAGGCGCAAAAAGCCCTAGATAACGGCAAACTAGCACTTGCGCAGGATGGAATTTTAATAATGGTCGCAAAGTGCCGCACAGGCATCGGACCAAAGCCGTTTTTTGATCTGATGGCATCCGCCGATACGCCTAAAAAGGTGCTCGAAAAGATCAGCGCGGGCTTTAAGCTCGGCTATCACAAGGCCGCCAAAATGGCTGAAATCTCGCTCTGGGCGCAGACCTGGGCGGTGAGTGATCTAAGCGACGATGAGATGCGAGCCGTGCATCTAAAACCATACCACGACATCCAAAAAGCCGTGGACGACGCGCTAGCGCAAAAGGGCGCAGACGCTAAAATCATCATCCTGCCGTTTGGCTCGATGACGGTGCCTAAGGCGTAAGTTTGGCTAAAATTTTATATTACGATGCGAGCTGCGGTATCAGCGGCGATATGAATTTAGGCGCGCTGGTGGAGCTTGGCGTGGATTTTGGCTATCTTTGCGCCGAGCTGGATAAGCTAAATTTGTGCGGCGAATTTAAGCTTGTGCGCAAAAGCGTGCTAAAAAACGGCATCGCCGCGACCAAAATCGACGTCGCGGCGCTAAAATCGCAGCCCCACGCCAGAAGCTACGCGGGTATCAGGCAAATTTTAGAAAGTTCAAATTTAAGCCAGAGCTGCAAGCAAAGAGCGGGCGCGATATTTCGCACCGTCGCGCAGGCGGAGGCCAAAGTCCACGGCACAGAGGTAGATCGGGTGCATTTTCACGAAATCGGCGCGATCGATAGCATCGCCGACGTCGCTGGCGCGGCGATCTGCCTCGAGTATCTTTTTGAAAAGCTCGGCGTCTCGCGCGTGCTAAGCTCCAAAATCGAGCTTGGCGGCGGCGTAGCGATCTGCGATCACGGCGCACTTAGCGTGCCGGCACCCGCCGTTTGCGAAATTTTAAAAGGCGTGCCCGTAAGCCTCGGGCGCGCAAATTTCGAGATGACTACGCCAACGGGTGCGGCGATTTTAAAGGCTTGCGCGGACGAATTTACGGACGGCGCGAGCTTTAGTATCGAAAAGATCGGCTACGGCGCGGGTAGCAAAGACGCCGCGGGCTTTGCAAACGTGCTTCGAGTGATACTTTGCGAGACCGATGAGGAGCTAAGCGGCGAAGGGGGCGAGCGAAATTTAAGCGTGCAGGCTGGCTACGGCGAGGTTTGCAAGCAAATTTTAATCTCCACGAACATCGACGATATGGACGCCGAGAGCTTTGCCTTTGCGTGCGAAATTTTGCGCGAAAACGGCGCACTGGACGTATTTAACCGCTCGATCTTTATGAAAAAAGGGCGCGCGGGCTTTGAGCTAAATGCGCTGTGCCGCAAGCAGGACGCGCAAAATTTAAAGGACCTGATATTTACGCACACGACGGCGATCGGCGTCCGCGAGATAGAGGTCGCTAAAACCGAGCTAAAGCGCGAATTTACGCGGGTGCAGACGAAATTTGGCGAGATAGGGCTTAAGATTTCTGGCAACGGGCAAGTGCAAAAAATAAAGCCCGAATTTGACGACTGCAAGGCCGCGGCGCTCGCGCACGGTACGACGATCGAGCGGGTGCGAAAAGAGGCGCTGAAAATCTATGACGAAACTAGAA
>CAUUSU010000015.1:0-13276 GCA_963547835.1 uncultured Campylobacter sp. | reverse complement strand
GGTTTATTTCGTCGATGATTAGGACATAGTTTTTAGAGCTATTATCTATTGTATGTTTTTGTATATCCAGTTTCATATCATCAATTATTTTTGGCTCATACGATGGGTATGCATACTCTTCACCATCAAACAATACTCTTTTTAATTTGCTATATGCGACAGACATGGGTGTTGAACCGCTTTTTGCGCGAACAACTATAGATGGCGTAGTGTTTTTATATAGATAAAATTCGTATCCGGTTTGTGTGGTTAAAATTTTACTTGACGGAGATGTAGAGTATTCTGGCAGAGTCAAAATATAACTATCGTATAGTTCTTTAAAATTATCTTCATATATTATTTTGTTATCACCTTTTGTTTTTACTATTATCTCGTTTTTCTTTTTAGCTGTTTGACATATGGCTTTAAATATCCCTTCCTCAACTTCGTATTGCAAATTTCCGTTGGCATCATTTTTTGCCTTAACTCCCTCTACGAATTCCTCATATCCGTAGCTTTGATGAAATGTGACGAATTTTATCTGTCCGCTTTCTACATATTCTCTAAATTTAGACTTATCATTAGAAGCATTGCCTTCTATAATTTCCAGCGCTTTGCTAATAACACTATATGTTTTTCCTGTACCCGGAGGGCCGTATAAAATTTGGTTTAATGGGAATTTTAGTTGATCTAACTGTTGTTTATTCATTATTGATGCTCCATCTTCGTCTATATCCTCGTTATTTAATATATAATATATACTCTCTTTAGATTTTATTTCACGTTTTCCTTGAATACTTTTAAGACCTTCATGCTTTTCTAAATTTTCCTTAGATAACTTATTTTGATTTGTAAATTTTAAAAATTTTAAATCAACAAGGTGCTTATCTTCCGAAATATGTACTATTTCTGTTTTAACTACAATTGCTTTAATTGGATCACCCGAATAGATATATACAATATCTCCAATTTTAATTTCTGAAAGCTGCAGGTGTCCGTCTGTTCTTTCATTATCCCATTGTATAACACTATTATGTTTAAACTCATCAATTGGATTAAACCTATTTTTATTATTTGTAAAAATCCAATATTTCACCATAACTTCCTTTCTTATATTTTACAGCCTAAAAGGTACCATATTTATAAATACTCAACTCGTACTCCACCTAAATTTACATAAAATCCCTACACCCTATATAGTTATAAAAATTTCTAATTATTTTTGGATGCTTTAGCTTTTTTAGGGCACTTGATTCTATTCGGCGAATTCTCTCGCGCCTAATACTACCAAGAATGACACCAATCTCCTCAAACGTATATTCTCTATCGCTTCTTGTATTTGAATTAAAGACTGCATTTTTGACACTTAAAATACTTAAAATCCTTATTAGATCACTATTTATATGCTTTAGCGCAAATTTTGGACTTTGGCCCGAATTTGGCTCATTTAGCAAGTTTCTTACCTTGAGTTTTAGCCGTTTTGCTTTATCTAAAAGATTTAAAATTCTAATCTGCATTTTCTTCCTTATATATAAATTTTAATTTGGTTTTTCAAGCCCTTGTACAATAAGTATCCTTATCGCTAGCCTTGGTATATTGCTCTACAATCACGTCTATGACTTTTGCAAAGTCCGTCTTCATTTAAAACTCATCTCGTAGCTTTAAACATCCTTCCAATGCTGTCATTTCTATTCCTTTTTACCATTTTTAAAGTTGCGCCATTTATTTTATCGCAAAATTTGGCTTTAATTCAAGTGGGAGTATGATTTTAAGATATTACTTTAACTTTCCACCGTAAATTTTAGAATGTTTTTGCCAAATCTACTGCAATTTACTATTTCCGCTCTCGCTTTTTATAGTTATCATTTTATTTTGCCTTTGACATCAAAATTTTGCTTGATGTAGATGTGTAAAATATCGATCGCGGCGGGCGTTACGCCGCTGATCTCGCTCGCGGCAAAAAGCGTCGGCGGCGCGAAGCGGTTTAGCTTCTGCACGATCTCGTTGCTAAGCCCTCCGATCTTGCTAAAATCGGTCTGCGGCGGGATCGCGACGCCAAGCAACCCCTTCATCCTCTCGACCTCGGCGCGCTGCATCGCGATGTAGAAATGATACTTGCACTGCGTTAAAATTTCATCCAAAACCTCATCGCCAAAGCCCTCAAAATGCGGCGCCAGAGCAAGCAGGCCCGCCTTTGAAAAGCCGCTTTTGGCTACGATTTTTTGCAAGCTACAGCTTTGCGAAATGGGCTCTGCGCCGATACTTTGCAGCAGGCTAAGCGTCTGTTTCGAAGGGGTAATCTGCGTTTTTAGTAAAAATTCCATTCCGCTTTCCACATCGAGCTTAAATTTGCTCGCCCTCTCGTAGCTCACCTCGTCTAAAAGCCCGATCTCGCGGCCGTATTCGCTTAGGCGCAGCACGGCGTTGCCCTCGCGCAGCAGCAGGCGAAATTCCGCACGCGAAGTAAACATTCGGTAGGGCTCGTTCGTGCCCTTGGTAACCAGATCGTCGATCAAAACGCCGATATACGCCTCATCCCTACGCAAAATCAGAGGCTGCCGCCCGCGCAAATCAAGCACGGCGTTGATGCCCGCCATCAGCCCCTGCGCCGCAGCCTCCTCGTAGCCGGTGGTGCCGTTGATCTGCCCTGCCAAAAACAGCCCGCGGATCTTTTTGGTCTCGAGGCTGTGTTTAAGCTCGGTAGGATCGATGAAATCGTACTCGATCGCATAGCCCGGGCGGACGATTTTTGCATTTTCAAAGCCTCTGATCGTGCGCAAAAACGCAATCTGCACGTCGTAAGGAAGGCTCGTAGAAAGGCCGTTTACGTAATACTCCGTAGCCTCGCGCGTCTGCGGCTCGACGAAGACGTGGTGGCGGTCGCGATTTGGAAATTCATAAATTTTAGTCTCGATGCTCGGGCAGTAGCGCGGGCCCGTGCTTGAAATTTGCCCCGTAAACATCGGTGCGCGGGCGAAATTTGCGCGGATAATCTCGTGCGTGCGCTCGTTCGTATAAGCGATGAAGCAAGCAAGCTGCTTCGGCGCAAAATTTTTGCTACGAAAGCTAAAAGGGCGCGGATCTGCGTCGCCGTCTTGGCGCTCAAGCACGCTAAAATCGATCGTCTTAGCATCGATCCTTGGGCAGGTGCCAGTCTTTAGCCGCCCCATTTGCAGCCCCAAGCTTCGTAGCGATTCGGCTAGCTCCACGCTCGCTAGCTCGCCCACGCGCCCCGCTTGCAGCTTGTTCTCGCCCACGTGAATTAGCCCGTTTAAAAAGGTGCCGGCGGTGATTATCAGATGCTCGGTCTCATAAACGTTGCCAAGATGGGTCTTAACGCCGCAGACGCGCTGCTTGCCGCCTTGCTCGCAGGTTAAAATTTCGCTCGCGATCTCCTGACTTACGTCCAGCCCCTGCGTGTTTAGCAGCAAATTTCGCATATAGATGCGGTATTCGTCCATATCGATCTGAGCGCGCGAGCCTCGCACGGCTGGACCTTTGCTCTCGTTTAAAATTCTAAACTGCAGCCCGCACGCATCCGCCGCAAGCCCCATCTGGCCGCCCAACGCGTCGATCTCCTTTACCAGATGTCCCTTCGCAAGGCCGCCTATTGCGGGGTTGCAGCTCGCAGCGCCGATCTGCTCGGCTAAGATCGTAATTAGCAGCGTCTTTGCGCCCATTTTTGCGGCAGCTAAGCTCGCCTCTATGCCCGCATGCCCGCCGCCCACAACGATAACGTCGTATTTCATTTTTTGCCTTTAAATTTAAAGTCGCAATTTTAGCCAAAATAAAATTTCAAAACGATAAATCGCGCGCAGATGTCGCAGGTAGCGGCTTGCTATTATTTTTCATACGCGTAAAATTTTACCGTATCGCGACTTTTAAGCGATTTTAATTTGTGCCGCCGTAAGCGCACAGACGAGCCGTCCCTAAAAGCTGCAGACACAAAAGCGGCACGCGGACGGCGTAAAATTCCGCGTAAATTTTTAGCGCAAAATTCCTGCGCCAAAATTTCACGCGCGGGCTTTGCTTTAAATTTAGCGTTGTATAATTACGCATTTTTTTCAAAAAGGCTAAGTATTGATAGACAAATTTTATATTTCCGAGCTGAAAGATCGCGTGATAAGCGGCTGCGAGATTGCAAAGCAGCAGGCGCTAATGCTGGCGCGATGCGAAGATTTGGGCGCGCTTTTTGCGGCGGCGGATGAGATCAGGCGCGAGTTTTGCGGCGATAAATTTAATCTTTGCACGATCATAAACGTAAAATCGGGGCGCTGTAGCGAGGACTGCAAATACTGCGCGCAGTCGGCGCATTTTAACACGGGCTGCGAGATTTACGGGATTTTGGGCGAGCAGCAGGTGCTAAGCGCCGCGCTTGCGAACGAAGCCGAGCAGACGCACCGCTTCTCGCTCGTCGCCAGCGGGCGCGGAATTTCTCAAAAAAGCTCCGATCTGAGGGCATACTGCGCGATCTATGAACGGCTACGTAGTGAAACGCGGCTGCATCTGTGCGCCTCGCTAGGGATCGCTTCAAAGCCCGCGCTGGCGCTGCTTAAAGCTAGCGGCGTGCAGACCTATCATCACAATCTCGAGACTTCGCGCAAATTTTATCCGCAGATCTGCACGACGCACAGCTACGACGATCGCATCCAAACTATCGAGAATTGCCGCGCCGTGGGGCTTGACGTATGTAGCGGCGGGATTTTCGGTCTGGGCGAGGGCATGGAGGATCGCATCGATATGGCGCTGCAGCTGCGAGAGCTGGGCGTTAGCTCCGTGCCGATCAATATCTTGACCCCGATCAAAGGCACTCCGCTGCAAAATTCCGCACCGCTGGCGCACGATGAAATTTTAAAATCGATCGCGATCTACCGCTTCATCTTGCCGCGCGCGTATCTGCGCTTTGCAGGCGGCAGGCGGAATTTGGGCGAGCACGTGCGCACGGCGCTTGGATGCGGCATCAACTCGGCGCTTACGGGCAATTTCCTAACCACCACCGGCGATAGCATCGCAAGCGACAAGGCGCTTGTGACGCAGTGCGGGTTCGACCTCGCAAAGGGTGCGGATTAGCGGCTGTGGGGAATTAAAGATAAAATTTGAAAGGCGACTGTGAAGTTAAAATTTTTCTCTGCCTTGATTTTAGTCGTGTTGCTTTGCGGCTGCTCGACGCTCCCGCAGGGCGACGAGGAAGCTCCATTCTTGGCGGACGCAAGCAGATGCGATGTCGCAAACCCGCTAAATAAGGAGCAGCCAAACCGCTGCGCGAAGCGGCAAAAGATTGACGCCGAAGTCGCGCGAAAGGCGCAAGAGCAAGCGGCGTCGCAAGACGCGTTTAATTCATTCAAGGAGAATAGCGCGCAAGCTCAGCAAATAGCGCAAGAGCAATATATTGCCGCGCGGCAAAGCCTAATGCAACAGCAATCGCAGCAGCAACTGGAGCAGATGCAGCAGCGACAAAATATGAGAAATTTACAAAACGAGCAGAACTGGAACAGGCTGCGCAATCTGGAAAATATAAGTAGCGGCGGGATTTAGCCGTGAATTTTACAATTTGATCTAAATTTTAATTCGCGCGACTTTAATTCTAGAGCAATTAGCCTAGATAAAAAAATATGATGAAATTTTAATCAACATACTACAAAATCAAATGAGGTCTTAATTTCAAGGGCAGACAGCCGAATGCTAGAAAATTTTAATTGATTTTAAGTGGTGAAATGGTGACCCACAGGAGATTTGAACTCCTGTTACCGGCGTGAGAGGCCAGCGTCCTAACCACTAGACGAGTGGGCCGCGAAATTAAAAATAAGATGATAGCGAAATGTATATAAATTTTTGATTAAATTATATATTTTCAACAAAAATAATGCAAAATAAAATTTTCGCCGAAAACTTAAAGCTTTTTGGCATAGCCGTAAATCTTGGTGCTCTAGAGAGTCCGATATGCCGCCCATTCTAGATGGCACATAAATAAGTTCCGTCGTTGCAGCCATAGACCAAATCGATATCATAAAAGCTTGCTGCGCCTTGCTATCAGCATCAAAAACGCCAATAATTTTATCGCGCTGATTTAAAGCAGGTGATAAGAAGCCATTTAGCATACCTTTTATTTGGCTTCTAGGCTTTTTAGATACTCATATACTCTTTTGTCCTTGTTTTTCCTTGCCCAATCCGATGGAGTTACACTTTGGTTATGAGAACATCTAGCTTTTGGATCGGCGCCTCTTTCTACTAGATATTTTACGATTTCTAGACTATGAGAACTTGCCGCATAATTTACCATGGAGCAGCCATCCCTATCCTTTGCTTTAAAATTTCCGCCGTATTTTTCTAAAAGCTTTATGAGCCTAAAACTCTTCTCATCGTCGTGTTGGCTTCCGAATACGCTCATCATCATTGCGCTATCGGTCAGTCTTTTTGCGCACTCTAGCATCGCGCGAAGCGAATTTTCGCTACCCAACATTACCGCCATTTCGATGGGAGTGGTATTTTCATGACCTTTAAAATTCGGATCGCCGCCCATTTCGCAGTATTTTTTAGCATCTTCGGCGTTGTCTGAATATGCCGTTTTATGAAGCAGCGTTTGTATCTCATCCGCGCTCAATCTCTCTTCGGTTTTGGGTGCGACGGGAGAGCTTTCGTCGTAAATCTCCTTTAATGAATTTGTACCGTAGTATTTACCCGGCTCGTCTTTAAAAATCAAATTTATGCCGTTAAAATCCGTAAGTTCTATAGAGTCGTTTGTTTTTAAATTTATTATCTTGTTAAAGTTAAAAACTAAATCATCCTTTTTAACCCCGCTATCAAAGATGAAAAAGTGACTAAACTCGTAAGGAAATTCGTTTTTGTATTCGGGGTTTGACGCCGGATTTATCCTAGAATCGCCGATTTCTATCTTATCATGCCCCCATCTTTTGCCGAATATAAATATATTTGTACCCCAGCTTTTTGAAATTTTATCATCGTTCTCGCCCATTACGAAGATATCGTTTCCCCATGGGTCTTCCACATCGCTTCTGCCGCCAGTCAAAATATAGACGTTGTTATTTCCGGGGCAAATTATAGAGTGCCTCGTATCGCTTTTGGCTATAATGATTTCGTCTGCGTTTTGGTTGCAGCGAGAATTTATATCCCAATATATGGTTTTGCTAAAATTTAAACTCACGTCTTCTAATACGGTGGTATCAAATCCTTGCGTCACTAAAATCTTTTTAGGAAAATATCCTTTCGTTTGCCCGTCTTTGATAAATTTTTCCAAGCTTTGAAAGTCGGTTATATTGCCTCCAAAACAGCCGCCAACCACCAAAAACAATATAACGATAAATCTCATACTTGCTCCTTTTTTCGAGATAAAATTTTAAAAATTATACAAAATTTGTAAGTAAAATTTACTAAAAACAGCTCAAATTTAAAAATCAAAAATAAGTGTTTTTAATGCTTATAGTAATGGCACTTGGATAGTTATAAATTTTAAGCTGCTCCGCTGCTTTTAAATTTAAAAAGTTAAATCTATTTTAAACAGAATTTGCATAAAATCCCATTTCAAAAACATATTATGCGAGCGGCGGCAAAGTAAAATTTGCGGTAACTACGGCATTAAATTAAAAGCACTCGTAACGGCGGAACTAAATAAAATTCGCGGTAGTAGCCCAAGGATGAGATATTCGGCGGCGTGCTGAGCTTAAATCATTCACAGCGACGTAAAGTACGAAGTATGCGCGGCGGCGTAAAATTAAAATTCGCAGCGGCTAAATTTAAAGCCCGCGCGGTGATAATCAAAGTATCGCCCGCCGTTTAGTTGCACGGCGCAAGCCGTGAGCCGAACATTAAAATTTAAAGGTATAAAATGAACGAAGATTTTCAAAGAGCGAAGCTGCAAGGCACGCTCGGCGCGCTCTGCCTACTGGTCGCAAGTGTAGCGTATTCTATAAAAGGCGAGATCGCGTACTTGGATTCTCAAATCTTAGTGTGGATTTTTGCCTTCACATTCCTTTACCACGCGCTTAAAAACATCCAAAATATCACGGGCCCGCAGGTTTTTATAATCTTCACATACGCTTACAGCATTGCGCTTGCGGCGCTGCTATATTTTTCAGCCATTTATATACTCAGAAGATGTGATTGTAATAGGCTGCAAATATACGTGCCGTATTTGATATTTGCGGTTACGATCGCTTGGATAGTTATAAATTTTAAGTTGCGCGCCGCTACCGGATGCAAGCTTTTTGCCGTATACGCCGCGCTGCTAATCGTTGATGTCGCCGCAGACATCATCTACGGCATGCTGCAAGTACTCGCGCCGCCCCTCATCACCCCAAGCGTCGTAAAATACATGGCGCTAGCGAATTTGTTATTCGAGCCCTTGGCGCCTGCGGTGCTGCTGCTTGCGTGGCTTAGCATGAAAAGCTCCGCCGGCTCAAAAGATCTATGGAGCTAAGCGGAGATAAAATTTGCTCGCGTTTATACCGCGCGGGGTTTAAATTTAGACCGCGCCTGGGTGCTTGCAGAGATAAAATTTCACGCTAGCAAGCGCTGTTTCGTCAAAGACACGGCCTCCAAAACCCACCCGCTTGATTATCTACGCGGTGCAAGCCATGAGCCGTATCGGCGTGATCCTCGACAAGATCAAGCAAAGATGAAATCAAGCAAATGTCGCTTTATACGATTATAAGGCCCCTTCGCCGCACTCGTAGCCGAAAATTTTAATCCCGGTGTCGCTCTGCTCGTAGCGCAGCGCGGGGATTTTTTGTAGTAGATCTTTTAGCTTCGCTAGATCGTTTTTCCGCCCGCCGTCGAAGGCGCGCGGCACCCATACCCACGCGATCTCGTCGTATGCAAACGAGCCCACCGTAAAGCTAGCCCGCTTTGAGCCCGCCTCCCATTTGGAGGAGTTTTTGATCGCGTAGAAGTTTGGATAGAGGATTTTTTTGATGATGAAGCATTTGCAAAATTTAAAATCCGCGAAAAACTCCGCCCACGTCGCATCCTCGGTAAAATAACCCTTCGCGCGCAGGCGTTTTTTCTCTTTGCGCAGCCTGATCGGCTCATAAAACCTCTGCCAAGCTCTCCCACAGGCATCCATAAACGCGAGCATGCGGGCAAAGTAAATTTTAAAAAGCGCCTTAAAAAGCTCCATCTACTTCTCGATCTGCGATTTTAGCGACTTATCGATTGCGATCTCGCTAGAGTTTATGTCGATCGTTTGAAGCGCCTTGTCCTGGAAGATAAATCCGACCTCCTTCGCGCCGAAGCTCTTAGCGATCGCCTCCAGCGTGTCGGTCGCAGATTTGTGGATCTTGCCGCCAAGATCGTTGATGATTTTTAGCGAGAGCTGCTTGACCTCGTCCTTTGCGTCGTCGATGAGGTGGTTTTTATCACTTTCATCGAAGCTCGCGCCGAATAGCCCATTTAGCGAATCGGGCAGCAAAAACGGCAACAGCTTGGCGTTTTTCTCGTCGTAAATTTTCATATCTTTGATCGAGTATTTGTATTTGCATGGCGGCATCTTGATCTCGTAGCGATCCTCACCCTGCGGCAGTATCGCAAACTCGGGGCTTAGCAGGTCGTAAACGAACTCGATCTCAAACTCGAAGATGATGGCGATCTGCTTTTTCGTCATCAGTGGCGAGACGAGCGAGCCCAGCAGCCCGCTGCCTACGTTTTGCTTGCGCGTGACGATCTCTTTGGAGTAAATTTTAAAAACGCTCAGCTCGCCGATGCTTTTAAGCCGCGTGATATCGGTGACAATCTGCGGCTTGCCCGCCTGCTCGCCGCTTTTGCGCATCTTAAAAAACATAAAAACCAAGATGCAAAATATCACTAAATTTAGAAGAAAAGCAAAATTTTCCAAATTTCATCCTTTAAAATTTTATCGGTATTTTAGCAAAATACAGCGCCGATTTGTAGTGCAATTGAAATTTTACGATTTTTGCGGCAAGAAATTTTAAAATCGTAGAACGAATTTTAAAGAAGCGAGCCGCGATTATAAAATTTAACGCGGACGCAGTCCGCCCCGCTAGCGTCGTCGGGGGTTAGGTGGAGTTTGTGGGCGAGCGGAGCAATGCGGTGCTGCGGGGCAGCGCTGCCTCCGCGAGAAGTGCGACCTCGCAATTCAAGCCCCCTTCCCGCCCTGAGAGAAATAGAAATCACGGCATAAATTTCACAGGCTGTGAATTTGGTGATAAATTTTATTTTGTAAGTTTCTATAAAATTTTATGGATATAACTTAGCGCTTGGGTGTATTATGCGCGATATTCGTAAGGGGGCGGCGCTCAGAGTTGCGAGGCGCGCCCGCCCCCTTACCAACCCCCACCCGCGCGACGCTAGAAGTGCGAGCTACGCTCGCGCTAAATTTTAATAAGATTTGAATTGCAATTCTCGAAATTTTATGCTTGTTCGTTTCATTAGAATTAAACTCAGGCGTAGCCCGTGCCACTTAAAGCCTCGCAGGAGAATTAGTTCACCGCGAAGTTTCTCTTAAGGGGAAAGGGGCGCTACTTGCTCTGCATCGCTACGCTCGTTTTGCAAGGCACTCTCCCCCTTCCCCTTAAAATCCCCTAACTCCAGGCACGCTCAAGGGACGGACTGCGTCCGCGTTAAATTTAAACTGCGGCTTGCGCCGCATATTTTGAATTTTAAATTTTGCGTAAAATTTAAAATTACGAGCGCAAAGTATCTCTACGCGGCGGGTATAAGGCAGCAAATTTAAAATTTAACGCGGTGAACCGAAGCTATAACGAGCCGTAGCGAGCCGCAACCTGTGCGTAAGTGAGTATAAATTTAGCCACGTGCCGCGGTATTGGTGCAAACGCGGAGTAAATTTTACAATCTCGGATAAATTTAAAAGCAGATTTTGCAAACGCAGGCAAATTTTATAAGCCCGAGCAAAATTTTACAAAATCTCCCTAAAATCATACCCTGCGTTTTTGAGCGCCCAGGCGATGTCCTCTTGATGAGCCTTGCCCTTGGTCTCAAGCGTGATCGTGATCTGCGCGTCGCCGTACTCGATATTAGTCGAGAAGCGGTCGTAATCGATCTTGACGATGTTTGCGTTGGCGCGGCGCAAAATTTCGGTAAGCCCGGTAAGCGCACCCGGCTTATCGACGAGCGTGACGTTGATCGTCATCTTACGGTGCGATTTTATGAGGCCCTTTTCGATGATGATGTTTAGCATCTGCACATCGATGTTGCCGCCGCTTAGGATGATGCCGATCTTTGCACCCGCGGGGAATTGGAATTTCGCGTTCATCAACGCCGCTACGCCCGCCGCGCCCGCGCCCTCGACGATGATTTTTTGCTGCTCGAGCAGATAGAGTATCGCGCTTGCGATCTCCTCGTCATCGACCTGCACGAACTCATCGACGCACTCAATGATCGTAGAAAGCGTGATCTCGCTAGTATCCCGCACCGCGATGCCATCGGCGATGGTGCGGACAGATTTGGAATTTAGCGGCTTTTTCGCGACGAAGCTATCGTGCATCGCGGGCGCGCCCTTGGCGGCTACGGCGATGATTTTGATGTCGGGGTTGATCTGCTTGGCGCAGCTGCAAACCCCCGTCGCAAGCCCGCCGCCGCCAACCGGAACGACGATGTATTCAAGATCTGCGACCTCCTCGATCATCTCAAGCGCGATCGTGCCTTGGCCCGCTTGGACGAACTCGTCGTTGAATGGATGCACGAACGTTAGATTATGCTCTTTGGCATATTCCAGCGCAAACGCATACGCCTCGTCGAAATTATCGCCCTTTAGGATGATCTCTGCGCCCAGAGCCTTCGTGCCGCTTACCTTAAGTAACGGCGTGGCCTCAGGCATTACGATCACAGCATGCACGCCGAATTTTTGCGCACTCATCGCTACGCCTTGTGCGTGGTTGCCCGCGCTTGCGGCTATTACTCCATGCGCCCGCTCCTCATCCGTTAGGTGCGCGATTTTATTGTAAGCGCCGCGAATCTTATATGCGCCGGTGCGCTGCAAGTTCTCGCTTTTGAGATACACTTCTGCGCCGTAAAGCTTGCTGAGCTTCGGCGCCAGAGCAAAGGGCGTTTTATAGACGAAATCGTTTATCGTGCGCTTTGCTTGGATGATTTTATTTAGATCAACCATCTACTTCCTTTCGTAATTTTAAATTTTGTTATTATACATATTTTAGGCGAAATTTTATCCCGCGCGCAGCCTAAATCCGCGGCTTCGGCTGTAAACCCGCCTAGCTCCTGCGCCGCAGCAGCACGCCGCATTCGATATGGCTCGTATGCGCGAACTGATCGAAGATCGCAAACCTCCGCACCTCATGCGTAGCGCAAAGCGAGCGTAAATTTTCAAAAAGCGTCTGCGGATTACAGGAGATGTAGATCAAATTTTGAAAATTTTTTATGAAATCAATCACGCTAGACTCCAGCCCCGCGCGCGGCGGATCGATCAAGACGTGCGAAAAATCGTAGCTGAAAATATCGATCCCCTTTAGCCGCTCAAACTCGCGCCTGCGCGCAAACGCGCTCATCAGCTCATCCGCGCTAAGGCGGACGAATTGCGCGTTGCAAACGCCGTTAAGCTCGCAGTTTATGTGGGCATTCGCGATCGAACTTTTTGAAATTTCGCTCGCCAGCACGCGGTTAAATTTAGCCGCAAGCGGAATGGTGAAGTTGCCGTGCCCGCAGTACAGCTCCAGCAGATCGCGCGCGGCGGAGCTTTCAAGAGCTAAATTTTGGTTCGTAGAATTCTGCGGGGCAGACTTCTCGCAACCCGAATTTTGCGCTGCGGACTGCTCGCAGCTAGAATTTTGCGCGATGAGTTTTTCGCAGGCTGAATCTTGCACGCAATGCTTTTCGCAATCTAAATTTTGCGCGGTCAAATTCTGTTTGATGAAATTTTGAGGGGCGGAATTTTGCACGTTCAAATCCTTACGAGCGAAATTATCATCCGCAGAGCTTTCGTCTGCGGACGCACAGTTAAATTTCACGGAATTTTCGCCGTTAAATTCTGCGCGAGCGGAATTTGCTTTAACGGAATTTCGGCAAGCGGCGTCAAATTCGGCGGAATTTTCAGAAGCGAAATTTCGATCCGTAGAATTTTGCGCAGCAGACTGCTCACAGCTCGAATTTTGCTCGGCAGAATTCTCTGCTATGGAGTTCTTTGCGGCGAAATTCTGCGCGGCGCACACCTCGCTCGCGCCGTCTTTGCCGAAGTCCACGCAGCTTCTCGCCCAGGCGATCATCTTTTCGTTCACGCCGCGGTTGGGCTGGATGAAGGCGTTTTCGCCGAAGCGAAATTTATAAACTCGCCCGTCCACGCAAAGCTCGTCTG
>CAUUSU010000014.1:0-13470 GCA_963547835.1 uncultured Campylobacter sp. | reverse complement strand
TAGAAAAACCAAAAATAAGCGAAGATAAAAAGCCTGAAAAGAAACAAATAAACAACGAAATTCAAAGTTTTATTGCAACTCCTGACGATAAACCCCCTTACATTTTCGTTAATCAAGAGAACAGACATCAGCTCTCCCTCCGCACCAAATCCTTTGTAAACCGTTACGAACTGCTTCATCACGTTAAAGACACTTCTATCACGGGGTATTCTTCCAGTGCTTTTTACGATAGTAAATTTAATAACTACGCGATAGGTTTTAGAGGTACGGAGATGAGCATAAAAGATTTGCTTATAACGGACGGTATGATAGCGTTTTTTGGCGCAGCGCTGGATCAGATAGTATCTCTTAAGATCTTAAAAGATGAAATCTATAAAAGCATAATCGATCATTACGATAAAAATTTTCTCGCAGCAAATTCAAATACAGTTAGCAATATGAATTCTCCGAATAATGACTCAAATTCAAACTTACGACCTAACTATGATAGCTCAAATTCGTCCATCGACTCAAATCAATCAAACGATAGCTCAAGCGTTTCGAGTTCTTTAAATTCTTCGTCCCGATCTTCTCAAGCGAGCACTTCTTTGCATTCTAGAGGCTCTTTAAGCGCTTCTTACGCCCTCATCCCTCCCATCGTAGTAGCCGGTCACTCGCTAGGAGGTCATCTGGCTCAGGCTTATTGCTCTATCTACCCAAACGACGTAAAGGAGCTATATACCTTTAACGCTCCGGGCTTTGGAGGCGTATGGATATCCTTGCCGGTTATCGCTTTTAGGTTTTTGGGCTTTATAGCCAAGGTCATATATAAAGGCATAAGGTGGGTAGCTAGGATACTAGATCCGTATGGCTTTATAGGCAGTATAGTTAGCGGCGTGTTTGATAAGATAAAAAGCTTCTTCGGCTTTGGCGGAGATAAAAAAGACGAGACTACGCTAAAAGAGTGCGTCCATCTCGTAAAGGAAAACAAAACGGCCTGCGAAGAGCTAAATAAGCAAAACGTAAGCACTAATATGAGTAAGGCGAGCAAAGGAGATACTCTGGGTATAGAGGTTCATCACATAGACTCCGTTATGCATAAAATTTACGACGAATACGACGAAGGATACTTTGATAGGCAAGAAGAGGATAAAAATACATCCGGCTTAGACACCGTAAAAAGAGACGCCAATCAGGTATTTGAGCCAAGCGTATCGGTCATCTCCGATCTGGGCCTTAGATACGGCATGGCAAACTATACGGAGAAATTCGACTATCAAAACACCTCTAAGCTTCATCTCATAAACGTGCTAAAGGCTTCTCACTTTATGAAGCAGCTAGTTGAGGGGCTATATCTGATGGAGTATCTTTTAAATCATAAAGAAAACGAAGCTAAGATAAAAGATAAAGATATAGCGGGAGCCCTAAACTACCTAAACGACTACATACAAACCCTAGCCTCTCAGATACTGTTTTATAAAATTTATCTAAAAAACGTTCCGAGGCTAGGCAATATGGAAGAAGAAAAGATCTCAATCCTCGAAAGCGCAATATATCCCGTAAGCCTATACATAAACGACTTTGGATACGATGATATCGGCGAGGCGCCTAATATAGAAGATCCTGTTAGCTGCCTGCTGGCCTATAAGCAAGATAATCTACTAATAAAAATAATAGACAAAGAAGATATCAAAGATATCAAAGCCAAAACAGTCGCCGCCGAGGTCATACAAGAGGATCTGAATTTGATGTTTGCGATCTATGGATGCAGATTTTTTACGCTAGATAAAAAGTTAAATTTAGAACAAGCAAAAGATAGGCTCACGTATATATCCGATTTTTATAAAGATATAAGCTCATATATCCGCTCGAAAAAAGATAGCGAGGAGCTTGAAAAATGGATAGAGGCTAGGATAGAAATTTGCAAAAGCGCATATGAGCTTAAATTTGAAGGGTGGAGGTATCTATCTAACGACAAGAAGCGTTATTTGGTATTTACGAAAAAGTCGGGGAGCGCATATAAAAAAGAGATAGACGAGGATCAAAGAACCATAGTCCTGCCCGTCATCGAAGCGCTAGCGGATATGTCTAAGGAAGATAAAGAATATCAAGCAAAACAAGTCTTAAAGATGATAAGGTTTGAGCCTAGCGAGCTTATGCATATCTATCATAAAAACTGCGATATATTTTTAAAAAGCGAAAGTGTATTTGATATAAAGCAGATAGAAGAAGATATAAATTTAAGCTTTAAGTATCTAAACACAAAAGTCTTTATGATGAGTAAGCTTTTAACCGGAGGCGAAGAAAAAGTAGATCACGAGCTTTGTTTTAAAGAAGGATGCGACCGAGACGAAAAGGAAAACCAAGAAAATGCGAGCAAAATTTCCTCCGCGTTAAGCCCTTCTTCTCAAAACCAAGCCGACAAAGACGATAAAGAGGATGAAAATAGCGCTATGTATCTCTTTCAGCCGAGAGATACCGGTAGCGGCATAGGAAGACTAAATTTATTACATAAAAACGCACAGGCATGGCTACTAAACTACGATATAAAAGAGGACAGCCTAAATATCAAGCTAAAACCTGCCGGCAAAAAGGCAAAAGAGCTAAAGGGACTAAATCAAATCGCCCCCGAAGATAAAGCTTTTGACGAAACGATCGTTAAAACCGGCGTCTCATATCTGCATCCGGTCATAGAAGACGATATAATAACCTGCGAACACGGCGGCAGGGTAGTGCTAAAAAGCGTAAGGGGAAGAACGATAAAATCAAGCGGTATACCTCTGATACTAGGATGCGATTTTATAAACACCCCTATAGTAGGTTGCGGGATAGCAAAATCTCCTTGCACTAGAGTGGCCTTTGTACCAAGCGGCGCCCTAAGCCGAAAAACCATAAACGGCGATCATGCCTTGATGCAAGATTTCGTAAATCTATGTAGGAGCAATAGAGGCTCTATACTAACCTGCGTTAGAAAATCAAACAAGCTTAAGATATCGGATCCTAGGGATATCGGCGGCTCTTATATCTCAAATTCGGACAAAGATAGCGCTCATAACAACTCTCCTTGCATAAGGCTGCATTTTAAAAACTACGCCTCGCAAAAAGACAATCTACCCGTAAATATCTACTATCTAAACGACGCTAAATTTGAAAACAAAGAGGGCTTTAGTCAAATACGGCTAAATTTAAGCGAAGGTAAAAATCCAAGCGACGGCGAACTGGATAAAAAGCTAAAGCAAAACTACAACGAAGATCATAAATTTAAAGAATTTGAGCTACGCTACGGTATAAATACGATAAAGTTGGTATTTGTGATACCAAACTCTCCTCAAAAGGCTTGCAAACAAGCATACAAAGATGCGGGCGAACCTGAGAGCGGGGTAGGATACTTCACTAGACTAGATAAATACGAAAGCCTAGATAAGTCGCAAAAAAGACCCGTGCATACGTTAGTGTTTTTCTCGCCTTCATACGCCAAAAGCATAAAACTGCAAATCGCTAAAGGATTTGATAAAGACAATGAGTTAAGCCTGGATATATGCGAAGTAGTAATGCTAAGCGGGCAAGTTTAAATTTAAACGCAAGGAAGTAAAGTGCAAATAAGCGATATAAGAACAGTGCAGGATATAGAGACGCTGCTGAAAGAATTTGACAAGTATGCCAAGCAGTATAAATATATAACTTTTTATTGCAGAAATCTCAACAGCTTTTATCACAATGACGTATTGCAGCCAAATACTCTGGGCAGTATGATAATGCAAAGACTTTTTGATATGAGCCCAAACATACGAGAGACTTCGCGCGGCGGCAATAATATAAAAATAGTAACGCCGCGTTTCATAGATAAAAGCGCGCTAATAAATGGCAAAGAGACGATAAGAAACGGCAAATTTGACATTAGAAGACTAAACAAAGTTATAGAGGTACATACCGTAATAGACGAAGCGGATCCCATAGAAAAATTCGTTAAAGAACTAATAAACCTTGCAAACAAAAATAAAAAAGAGTATGAAAAGGTAAAAAATTTCACCGATGCGGCAAACGAACTGGTAAAAAACTACGACGCAAACAAATCTAGCATCCAAAGCAATTTGGACGAGCTGCAAAAAAGCATAATCGAAAAAGCCGAAGCGATACTAGAAAACGAGAAATTTGCGCCTAAAGAGGAAGTAAAAAAAAGCATAAGTAATACGTTTAATAAACTAAAAAGCAATATAGAAAAAACATCCAAGCAAACATACGGCTTTACGGTAAAAGAGCTGATAAAAGCGCTTGTTAGCATAATAGACTTTACGGAATTTAAAAAGACATTTAAGCCAGCAGCTCTGCTAATGTTTGCGGGAGATATTTATGAAACCGGTTCTAAGATATATGAGCACAGCAAGAAAAAAGGCTTTTACGCCTTTGCGGGACCCGCGGCGAATTTGCTTGCTAGCGAGTTTGGTTTTATCTTTGGACTTCTAAATTCGAACTCTCTTAGCAATGTTTTAGTTTTTAAAACCGAGAGCGGAGAGAGCGGAGGGTTTATAGATTTTTCGGGATTTGAGGCTTATGGACTAAATGCTCAAACAAACGTAGATGAGCATCTAGGCGTTTGCGGAGATTTTATATTTAACGAAAATAAAAAAGACGAGACGATGGATTTTAGAAACAATCCTCTCAAACCAAATTACTTACCGGGCAGCGCATATCAACTAAAAAATAATATGGAGTTAAGTATCTCGGACTTTTTTGATATCAGGGCAAAGATTCGTAAAGCTCAAAACGGAAACGTAAGTATTTATAAAAATACCGGAATGAATGAGAAAAATAGCTATAGCCTATATGAAGCCGTCGAAAATAGTATAGTATCAAACGGAGCGCACTTCATATACATACAGCATCCGTTTTTTAACTCGTTAAAATTCGCAAATCTCATCCGGGATAAATCCGCTGCCGACAAAGATCGGGATACAAACAGCCTGCGATACGGAAAACTAGCCAAAAACTATCTCGTACTATCAAACGCCCCGTTTAAAACTAATGCCAAACTAAGCGAGTATATAGTAGAAACGGCGCTTAGCTATAAAATAAACGATGAAAATAACAGAAGCGGTAAGGACTCAAAGCTGATAAAACCCGACGACATAAGCCAAATAAAAGACTACAGCAAATACTCCATAAGCGTAAACGCAAAAGACGAAGAGGACTTGTATCTGCTAAATTTAAGCCCGTTCGTGCGTATATCAAAGGAGGAAATAAATCAAATAGAAAACGACATACGCAGATACGGTCACGAGATCGCCTACAAAAACGGCTCTATAGATAGAAGATTAAAAAAATCCGAAATAGACGCTATTTTAAAAGAGTCTCATGAGCTAGTGATGAAGACCGGTTCTTTGCAGATGAAGCTAAGACACATAGATTCATTTTTCAGATCTCCTGCAGATATGGAAGATATAAAAGAAAAAGAAGAGGAATTTTTAAAAACAAGCATAAAAGAATTTGCCGATTATTTTCAAACTATAAATAAAAAGCACAAGGTAGAAGTATCTTATACGGAAAGTAACTCTCATAATATCGGTGCTTACGATAGTTTAACCGATGCAAAACGGTATATAGAAGGTCTTAGCCAAGATGATGCTTTAGGGAAATACTCTATAACCAGCTACCCTCACTCCGCTATAGACATATTCCTTCTAGCTACGACCTTTTACGTCATCAGACAAAAATTCGACCAATCTTTGATCGAATTTAACTCTCCGGGTAGTTTTTTTCATATCGACGAAGGTGAGTACATAACCGTATACGACGAGCGATTCAGGCTTTTAAGCGACGATGCCTTTTTGCAAACTAGCGAAGGTAAAAAGAAAATTTACTTCTTTAAGAAAACGATGCAAAACGCGAACGAAAAAGACGCCATATGTATAGAAGAGATAGTGGACGGCTTTGAAAACGGTTTCGTAGAAAACGGTATGCAGATATTTGAAGATAGCTTTTACGAGTTTTTTAAAGATTTCGAGAAAGAATACGGCGCAAATTTTCACGACAAAGTGAGAGAAGATGAGCGGTGGGCGTATGAAGATCTAAAAAAAGCCCACGATAATGCTATGGCGCCGTTTAAGTCTGTCTCTATGAATGAAAATTATAAATTTTATATAGATATGTCTCTAGTTTCTATCGCAGATGATATTTTAGAGGAGCTTTTTCCTTTTTACGGATATTTTGGAAGCGAAGGCTATGCAAATATAGCCAAAAGTATGACTAAATATATGTTTTCAAAAAGTAGTATCAAAGAAATATTTATGGAAAATATCGGCGAGTTTAGGATATTTATGTCTTTAAGCTCCGAAAATATAAGGGCGATGATAGTAGACGAGAAAAGAGCCCAGAGCCTAACTAAAAAACTCGAGAGTAAGGCCTTTGCCGATATAGTCGAGATAAAAAAGAATACCTTCGCCTATTATGAAGTCACGGATAATCTTAATCCAAAAGACGCCTCGGCACACCTATCTAAATTGAAAAATATATCAAAAGAGTATCAAGCGGACATTCATAAAAGCGTAAGACTTAAAGCTATAGGCAAATTCTTTGTTAACTCCGCCGCAACCACCCTAAAAACCATAATAACCGGCAGCGGATTAAATTTTATCCTAGATAGCCTCTACACCTCCGAATACGAAAAACAAAAACGTAAATACGAAGACATATTATACAAATACTATACTCACAAATACGACGAACCTTACGCCGTAAAAAATATATCCCTAACTCCTATGAGTAAAGATACCAAAGAGTATATCTACTATCCTATGAATATACACTCCTCTTTTATGAACGTAGATTTAAAAAGAACGATCATAGGAGGAAGACTATCCAGCGGAGGACTAGACTATCATAAATTCTTTTATTACGACATAAACGACATCTATACGAAAACAAACTCCAGTCTATCTAAAAATATGCCATTAAATAAACTAATAGCCTATCTTTGTTTAGACGAACTAAGAACTACGTATAAAGACGATCAAAGCTTCTTTAACCATCTAAAAAACCACGATATGCCCTTTGAACCAAAAGAGCTTATGGTAGCAGAAGCAAAGAGACCTTTGGATATATCAAATAGTAGTTTTATGGATCATACGCAAAGAGGGAAAATTTACGAGATGTATAAAGAAGCTCAAAGAAGCGACGATGAAGCCGTGGGATTTGAATCCCCGATAGATAGCTACAACGAAGCTATGGAGATACTCCAAGACTTTAAAGAGGGTAACTTTAACACCGGTACTACCGACAAAGAGACGATAACCGATAATAAGGCAAGAAGACTGCTGCAAGCCCTAGACGTAATAGGCACGAATAATATCAAAGGGCTTTATGTGGGGTGTAAAGCTCCTAAAAACAGACCTAGAACCGAGAAGGAAATCCCACCTAGATTAATAGGTCGCCTAGCTACCACCATAATAATGGAAGACGGACTGTTTTTAGGATGAGAGATGAAAAAGATATCCATACTATTAACGACTTTAATATTAGCAGCGACTATATACTATTTATTAAAAGGAAATACGATGAATAATACAAGCAACGAAACATATACTGTTATAGCACCAAACGGCAGAGAGGTTAAATTTGACAAGAATACAAATTTGGTGGTATTGGATGATGCAATAGAAGGTCAAACAAATAATAATCTACTCTCTAAACTCGTCCTCGACTCCCGTCAAATCCTCGACTCCTCTGCTTACAAAGACTATAAACCTAGCTACTTTAATCCGAATTCCAAGAATGCTTACGGACAAACGGACTATCTATCATTTGAGTCTTGGTATAAACTAAGCTTTAAATCAAATTCTAAAGAAATTTCTCCTTGGACTAAAAAAGAAAAAGCTTATTACGAAAGTTTAAAAGATAAAAGAGATAGATATATCTACCTAGTAAAAAGAAGCAATCTAAAATGCTCTATGATAGAAATACCAGATGACGCCATAGCAAGAGTAGATGAAAGAGGAAGACTAACCAAACCGGAATACAAAGAAATTTACGATACGGTGGAGAGAAATAAAAAAACCCTAAAGTCAAATTTGTTTATAGGAGAATGGGGTATATGTGCAGGAATACTAGGGGACGTTACGGCTCTTGGAAGCGGAGGAAGCGGAGGATTTAAGGCAAGGAAATTTCAAAGAGTATTCTTAGCCGCTCAGTTAGGAGAAGTAAAAGCTTTAAAGTATTTATCCGATGCTTTTAAATATTACACTTATAATATAGGATTAAACAAAAACCTATCCCGCTCCTTAGAATACAAAGCCCTCTACGAAAACCCTCCCCTAGACGAATACGGTATGATACCTTATCTAGATGAGATAATAGGGAGTGATTTTATTATGGATTTTAATAAGGGAGGGATAGCTATTAATCCAGATGGTTCTTTGCATAGGGAAATTAAGAGGTTGGTAGAAAGTGAAGGCAAGCTTTTAGACCCTAGAGATATAGACGCAAATGAAACAACCAGAGAAGAATTTGTTGAATACCTAAAAGAAGCAAAAGATGCACATATGGATAGATTCGAGATCCCGGGCTTTCCAAAAGAAATGACCGCTAAAGACATCTCCCTCTACATCGACTCCACCATCCTCGAATCCAAAATAATGTCCCTAACTCCTCCCGAAGGATATCCTAATGCACCGTATTATAACACCCCCGAAGAACTAAAAAGAATGTATGAATCGGGTAAACTGGATAAAAGACTAAATCCTTTAACTCCTACTATGTATAAACCAAGCTTTCCAAAAGATCTGAAAGACAAGATAGAGGAGTATGCCAAAGAGCATAATATCAAGGATTAAATAAATTTGAATAATTTAGGCAGACCCGTTAATCAAGCCTGCTTAAATCTCGAGAGGATTATTTTTTTGAGATATAGCTTTCTAGAGCCTTTAGCACTAGGTATTCAAAGGCCTCTTTTTTCTCCTGGGTACTTTTGGTGACGGCTCCGGATAGGTACTTGAAAAACGAGTTGTTTTCTACTATATCATACATATGAGAGTATAGCTCCTTGCATACTAGTTGTAATAAGACGGAGTTTATTAGCTTTGTAGAGTCGGTTAGCCGTATGGTAGATAGTATGGCTTCCAGATCGGCTACGCTTAGAGTGGCGGAATTTGACTCTATCGTATTTGGCATGATTTCGCTTCTAAGCTGGGCTAATAGCTTTTGCGTTAGATCGTTTAATGTTTGTGAAGACAGCATATTTTGCGTGAAAGGCTTTGGGGCGTATGTGGGATTTGGCTCAGGCGCCTTTGGGGAGGAGGGGTCGTTTTTTATGTAAAATTCGTCGTCTTCTTTCGGGAATATATTGATATCGGGCTGTTCTTTGAAATCAACATTTGAAAGTTTGCCTCTAGGCTCAAGATACACATCATCAAGCTTATCGAAATTCGGCGTATTTTCTATGAGTTTTTGCGTTTTAATTGCGTATTCTTCTAGTTTTGAGGGGTTTATGAACATAAGCTTTAAGCCTCCCGCCCTAAACACATCCCCTTCATTAACGACCGTTTCGTAGTCGCTTGCGATCTTTGAGAAAGAATCTGCGTAAAATATATCGCAGTTTTCGTATGAGGATATCGTAAAAAAGCCTTCTTCATAACCTATTCTGGCATGTTTAGCGTGGATGCTTCCGTTTGCATCTTGGCATCTGAAAGTCGCGCTACTGTCGCTCCCTATATCGCCGCCGTTTTCATCAAAGATATAAAATTTAGATGAATAGTTTGCGGCATTTTCTAAATTTTGTATAGTGACGGCCATCTGCTCCATGATCTTCCTTAATTTAAAATATTTTTAGGCAACTTAAATGAAGATATATTTCTTAAAAGTTCCATTAATTCGGCATTATTAGGCGTTACGTCAAATCCGAAGTAATATTTTTCTTGCGGATTAAGATAAAGTGAATATTTACCTTGCTCGGAGTTATAGATCGAATTTCGCAAAAGTCTATGCCAAGCCCACTCGCCGCTAAACGTTTTTTGCTCGATCTTATTGCCATTTTGAAATTTGGCTATAAATTTGATCTGTGCGGAGGTGTCAAAGTCTTTAGGCGTTATGTATAGACTTGACGGTATCGTGTGATCATAAGTTATACTTTTGTCGTTTACCGATGAAACGCTGATATTACTAAAATTTGCCGATAAATCAATAGCTTTAATATAAAAGTTGATTTTTATCTCATCGTTTAGATCAAGCACGGTATTTGCGATATTGTCTATCACGGATATGTTTTCAAGGAAGCTTTTGTTAAATTTAAAATCCTTGGCATATGCCGATCTAACCCTATAGCCGTTTGATCCTTTGCTCAAAATTTTCTTTAAAAATCTATCGTAAAACTGATTCCACGCTCCGTTTTTCCCGAAAAATGCTTTAAACGATTGTATGCTCACGGACTGCGCCGCCGTCTCGTTAAAAGGGTAAAACGGCCTAATCTCGTTTGCATAAAGGCTGTAAATTTCATCCTGCCACGCCGTATTTAAAAAAGTAGAAGCTCCTGATTCTACCTGTTTCCAGGATAGTTTTGATACTTGCTGATAATAGTTCATAAGCTCTTTTGGCAGCATTTTTGAGTCGTTATTTAAAACTATAAATGGATCGTTTTCGTTTTTGACTCCACCTATTACATAAGTGATTTTGTCGTTTTCGCTTTGTAGCATCTCGTAGTTAAAATCAAGGATTTTTTTATGGATTTTGGATACGTCGTCGCTTATGGTATTTAGTATGCCGTTTTCTTTTGAGCTGTCGCTTAATACATGATACGAGCTAAAATCCGAGCTAAAATTTGAAAATAATTTTCTAATCTCGGTAGAAGGATAACCAAGGCCGTATATATATTTTAAGAAAGTTTCGTCGGTTAGAAGAGTGTTCGTGTTTAATGTATTTACAAGCGAATTTACCGGATTTTCAACCTTTGATAAAATTTCCAATTCGTCTAGCGTTTCTTTTCTCGAGTTAAATTTTTTGGGTGTTATGCCGCCTATGACGGTTATCCATCTGGAGCGATATTTTTGCAGATATAGGTTGGCTATACTTAAACGTAGATTAGTTTTATCCTCGTTGGTGTCGAGGTTGCTTGCTCGCTCGTCTTGAAATAGCCATTTTTCAATATTTGCCGAGTCGTCTATATAGGAGCTTAAATTTGACAAAAACTCCCTCATACCGTCTTTTGTATAAATTTTATTAAACGGCTCGAAAGCGTTACTGTTTTCTATGACGTTGTCTATGCCTGCGATCTCTTTTTTTATGTCGTAAAATTCTTTTTCGTTTTTATATGATATGAATTCTAAAAGAGAGTAGAGCCTCTCTAGCCTTTCTACTTTTATAAGTTTGTCGCCGGCTACTTTGATAGAATTTAAATTTTGATATATATCTTTTAAGTCGGCATTTAATACGCTATCCGCATGAGATAAAAAGTCATCTTGATTTATATTGTATTTTTCAAATTTAGACCAATTGGTCTTGATCCAAATTTTAAATAAATTAGCATTTATAAAATCTTTATCAAACAACGACTGATACATATAAAAGGCTTTTATGAGATTGTCGGGGTTTGTCTCGGTTTCTAGCATATTTTCCATCTCGACAAGGATGGTATTTTTAAGAAAATCTATCGTCAGCTCCGTATATAAGTCTTTGGCGGACTCAAAGCCTTTGTAGGATATATCCAAAAGCGGATATTCAAATTTGGTATCCCCTGAAAACAGTCTAGGATATATTCTTAGAGTATCTTTTAGATTGCGCAACAATTCTATTTTTTGAGTAGGCGTATAATCTTTGTATTTTTGGCCGTCAAGCAAGGTGGATATCGAAAGCATGGCATTTTGCGCTTCCAGTTCTTTCGCCGATTTTAAGTTTATAAAATGGCTGCATGCAAAGTAGGTGGCAACGCAAACAAGAGCTATCGATGCGAAATTTAAAATTTTTGCACTTAGGCTTTTGTTTAAATTCGGATTTGCCAGGTGGCCTTTAAAAACAATATCTTTTAGTAGCGATTTAACAAAATAACTTTGCTTACTGTAGTTATTAAGGGCTCTAGCTAGCGGCTTTTTGATCCCATATCTATCGCACACCGTATTTACTAGATAGTTTATAGGTATATTTTCTTGAAATGCGCTAACAAAGTAAACGCCTTTGATCGGCGAGCTATTTTTCAATGAATTTTCGTCTTTTAGTTTTAAAGCAAAGTCGCTCACGAGCGCAAATAGGTTATCTAGCTGCTTTAAAAACAAATATGAGCGTTTTTTGTCTTCGAGGGAGTGAGAAAGGGAGTTTTTGCTCATTATGTTATAAAGTAACGAGCGACTTAGTTCTTTAAAATCATTGTCCAGATCGTCTTTATTAAAGGTATTTGACAGGCTGAGACCAAAAGCTTTATTTGCGACATCGTCTTTGAAAAGTTTAAAGTAATCCCCCATACCTTCAACCAGGTCGAGTTTGCTAAATACCACATAAATAGGAAATTTTATTTTCAGGTTATTTTCGCAGTCGTTTACTCTTTTTACCAGATATCTTATTAGATCGTTTGAGTACTCTTTTGGATTTTCTAAAAACTGCTGAGTATCCACTATCAAAATAGCGCCGCCTAACTTAGAGTGAAAAATATTTTTATTTAAGAAATTTAAAAATTCTTTCCATATGTTCTTTTTAAGGAGGAAGTCTTTGTTTTTTTCTACATCATCCTCGGGAAGCTCGTCCGTTGAGGATGGATTAAATAAAACTTCTTGCGCAAAATGAACGCCTTCGGTATCTATAAGCGCTCCGTTTTTTGATATGTAAAGGTTGAAATTCGTCGTGCTTTGGTGTATCTTTTTGTAAGTATCAAGGCTATCTCCAAGCGGGTATTCTATATTGGAATAATTAATAAAAGCGCTTTTGCCCGCTCTTTCATTTCCTATTATCATAACAAGCGGTATTTTTTTAAATTTTATATCGTTTTTCCAAGTATTTTTTGCATCTTTTACAGATATGAAAAAATTTCTTTTTGCTTTATTTACGGACTCGTTTGATACCTTTTTTATCTCTTTTATTTGCTGCCTTTTGTCATCTTTCATAGAAGAGAAAAATTTGATCGTTGCGCGCAAAGCAAAAATAACGAATGCAATTAGCCAAAAAATACAAAGAGCTATTATCCTCGATGATGTATTTGCAAAAATATATACGTCGTTAAAAGCTATATCGGGGCTATACCGCCAAAACAGAACACTAATCGCAATAAGCGAGATAAAAATAGAAACGCCTTTTATTTTAAAAACACTAAGAATTTTAGATATGAATGAGAGAGACAACTTTACCACCGATCCGAGATTTGATTAAATAGTTGTTTGATTATATCACAACTTCTTAAAATTTAAAACGAGTACTCAATTTAAAATAGCGAAATATCATGAGTATAACCTAAAAAACATCAAATAAGAGTCTTTTATGTTTTTTCCTATTCTTAATATAAAAATCCTATAATAATTTTTTTTA
>CAUUSU010000013.1:0-14237 GCA_963547835.1 uncultured Campylobacter sp. | reverse complement strand
ATTTCTATTCTGTTTTTATATCCGAGCGCCTCGTCGTAAAGCTCCAAAAGCTTAATGGAACTATCCATATAGGCAGAACATCTTTTAAGATCGGCTTGTTTGATATTCTCTTCGGCAGCTTCTATGGCTAGCTCATCCGCGCCGAATTTAAATATATCTTGGCGCAGCACAAGCGAGACGGAATCTCCGTAGCCGCTTTGCGAGACCAGGCTATCGTCGCCGATCTGCACGGAATTATAGCGAGCGCCGTAGCGTTTAGCGTATTCGCTATTGGCATTGATACCAAGCTCGGGATAGCGTGAAGCCTTTTGATACTCAAGCTCGTTGCGCGCGCTTTGCACATCCAGTCTGGTTAAATTTAAACTAGGAGAGTTATCTAAAGTATGTTTTAACAGGGCGTCGAAGGAGAAGGAATTCGGTCCCGCTTTAAAATTTGAATCAAACTCCCCGTCCAATCTTTTTTGATTTATATCCCGTATTTTTGATCTATCTAGTCTGTAAATTTTAGTAGGGGCTTTGGCTTTAGGATTTGAATTCTTTGAGGCGTCTTGCGAGCTATCTTGCTTAGAGCTTGCCTCGGGAGTGGAGAGATATTTTTCTAAGGCGCTCTGTGCGTTTGGCGGGGTTTGCTTATTGAGCCCACTTTGTTCATCGGACGTTAGCTTTTGTATGGATCTTTGAGTTTGAGTGGATTTTTGCATTATTGATTGGTTTTGAGTGGATTGTTGTGCGTACGTTTTATCGGGGGCGGATCTTCGTGTGTTTGCTCTATCGGAGAGAGATTGCTGTGAAGCGGAATTAAATTTATCCGCTGCGTTTAACGTATCCGCGCTCAAGATCAAAGCAAAAACGGTGAAAGCTATTTTAAATTTATCCAAATGAAGCTCTTTATAAATGAAATTTTAATGCATTTTATACGAAAGGGGATTAAAATTTTATAAAACAGCGGATGAAATTTTAAGTTCCGTCTTAAAAATCTCAAGGTCAAGGCAAGTGCTTCAAAGTATATTCTACCTATAAAGTGGCAGAGGAATATTATAAACTCCCTAGAGCACCTAAAGAATTTAAAGAAAGTATTTAAGCGAGACTACAAAAGAAAAGCAGCAAAAGGCGCAAGACATAAGTGAATCCAATACAGCTAACAAGGATAATACAATAAGCAAAAATTGTCCCATTTGCCTTCCCACTCGTCTCATTTTACGCTATGAAGCGTGCCGTATATAAACTATAAATACCGATAGAATGGGATTATCCGTCAAGAGGCGATAGGCTCTTGACGGATATTTATAGTGTATCTTTTCGTCCTGTTTTACCCTGTTTGACGTATTTGAAACGTTTTAGCGTTTTATGGGGGTTTTCTTTTTTTGGGCGGTGTTTTTTGTATATTACAGCTACACGTAAATTTGAAAATATACCCGCGTATTTTTAATCATCACATAACTATAAAAGCTATAAGCCTAAAAGATATTATCTCTTTTTGATTGCAATGCCCTGTAGCTTCTTTTTAATACTATGGAGATGTTTTAATGCTATGATGTGCTTTAATACTATATGGTGTGGAGCGTTTTATATTCTTGCCCTTGTCCTTGAAAAGCTTTCTCCGCTTTTTGAATTAGGCTTTAAATTGAGTGTAGCTTTTTGATGTGTTGATGAGCAAGATTTCGCCGCTTGCATCTTAATCTTAATAAATTTGCTTTAAATTCCCGTATGGCTTTTAAGGGGTTGCGCTATTGGGTAATGTTATTGGGTGGTGTTTAATCGTTTAAGACTAGTTTGTATATTTGAGTATTGCCGTCGTTAAAGCATTGTAGTCGTTTATTCGCCGCTTATTAGAATTTATAGTACCTTATAATGTTTTTTAATCTTAATCCGGTTTAGAGTACTTTGATATTTAGTCCGGCGTCTTTAATCTTAGTCCGGTTTGGCTATAGCTGCTTCGATATGTATAATGCAGCAACTGCCGGCGGTAGTATATTGTGCCTATATCGTCTATCGTCATTGGGGTATTGCACCGATATTTGTAATGCGATGATTTTTGCGTATATCTCAGTTATTTGATATGGATTTCGTAAGATTTGCTTATATGTTTCTTGCTTAAATTTATGCCGCTTTGTTTAAATTCTGCTTGATATTTATAATGCCTTTGTCGTGTATGTCTAAGCGCCTAGCTTCTTAGTTTCTTATAATTGTCGAATACCTCCCGCCTATATTGGGCATTGAGTGTTTAACTCAACGTTTTATCCACTTTGAGTAGCAAATATCCCGTGCTTCTTTATATTCTTACTATACTTTATTCGCTTGGTTTTCTTATTCTTTTAATGTTTTTACTGCCCTCCGATATATTTGCAATCAAGCGGATCGTGCGGACATTCTCTGTTTCTTTATTACGCTCGATTTATTTGCTATTATGCCTGCTATACTTAATTTGCTTGTTATACTTATGTCTATTATTCTCGGCATATACCCGATTTACTTACCTCCATTAATACTTCTATCATCATTGATCTTTATTACTACTTTGTGTGTCCGATGTATTGAGTCGCTACTTAAAAAGCTACGGCTGCTTCAAGTGCCGCACTTTAAGCTTTACTTTGAAATAATATTTAAGTGCTTTAACACCTTAACACCTTGATGCTTTAATGCTTTAATCGCTGCAACTCTTAAGCCTTGATGCTCGCTTTTAGTGTTATGAGTGCGTGAGCTTTTCTTAATACCTTTATATTTAGCTAATCTGTGTTTAGCATATCCCCCAGAAATTCTCAATGCCGTTGATATGGTTTTTACTGACAGCAAACTCATTCTTAGAATGCTTTACTTTATAATGAGCTTTGGCTCCATAGTCCACTAAACCGTCATAAGCCCTCCAGCAATCAGAATAAATTATACTCTCATCAAGCTCGCTAAATTCATTTAGTATAGGTAACAGCTCATTAGCAGAGCAGTTTCAACTATTTGGGTATATACTTTACCGTCACGCTTTAGCATACCAAATACCGGAGTCTTATTTACTATAACCTTTGCTTATTAGTCTTTTGTGACTCTGAAGTGGCTTTCATCAATCTCTATCTCACCTGAAAACTTAGATATTTTCTTACACTCGCTAGCCATTAAAGCTCTTATATTCTTGGTTATTTTATTGATGGTTTTTTCTGAAATTTTAGCAAATTCAGCTATTTTTACGGCTTCTATATCGGCTGAGAAATACCATAGAATTTCTCTAAATTTCTTTTCCGAAATTCGGGAACGACTTATATACTTATTTTCATCGATAAAATCATAGTTAAAAACCTACTTTGAAAGTTTTTAATTTATCTTAAGCCTATATTTATTAAGCACTCATTAGGTATAATCGCGGGCAAAATTTTGGAGGAGATTATCTGAAAGCATAAAACTTCTAGTCAAAGTCCTAATCGCCACGTTCGGCGCTTGTGTGATCGTTGGCATGCTTAATTACGGCGCGTTAATCATAACATTATCGACCGAACTCATATTGGTGCCAACTCGTGCGCATGACGACGATAAACGCTAAGAACCTTTAAGACTGAAAATCATCATATTTTGAAGGCACCAATACATCTTAAATATCTTTTATCCTTCTCTACCGGGTTTCTAGTTTTCACTCCAAAGTACTCTGATATCTATGGTCATCGGTTTAAATTCCTTGCGAGAAAACTCACCTATTTAAATTCTTTAACCAAAGATCAAATTTTTAACATCTAACATATCAAAAATTATTTGATATGGTTTTGTAAGCAAAAATTTATTAACATATCCGAAAGCACTGCAATACAATCAAAAAATACTAATACCAATAGTCCAACAAATACAAAAATGCAAATTACAATAAAAGATAATGGAATCTTGTCTTTTGTCGTTAAGCTTAGTTCGTCAGCCAGCCATTTTATATGTGTTCTCCATTGCCAAAAGAATTTGTAGTGGGCAAACCAGTCGCTTAAAATTATTTGTTTAGGTTTTGAAATTCGATAAAACTCCTCTTCGAGTTCTTTTAGTTTGGATATGTCAGTATCTAAATTTTCTGTATTTTCTTTAGACTTTACTTCATAGTACAAGTCTCTCATGCTATTAAAAATTTGGGTTAATTCGCTAGCGGCTCTACTGTATTCAACTTGATTTTCATTGTACTTTGAAATATAAATACTTATGATTCCAAAAATTATCAAACATGTCGAAACCATTTTTGCGCTAGCTATATCAAAACATAAAGTTAAAACGCCTATAGCCAATGATAAAAACTCAATAATTCCAGGAACTTTTGAAGTAATATCATAGGTTGCAAAATGTTTCTTTGCACCAAATCCTACATTATAAGCACTCTGTGCTATTCGTTTTAGCAATAATTCTTTAGTCATTTCCTACTCCTCTATAATAGGCACATCTATTCTATCTCGCGCAACAACAACATTGTTTTGGACTATATAACACTCTACTAAATGGTTGCCTTTAAATTTAGTATGCTCTATTTTGGTTTTGTCTCCTTTGATTATTTGCCCTCTTATTTCATCTCTTTTCTTGGCCTCATCACCGCGGTTTAGAACCTTCCAATATATATCATAGTCGCCAACCGCTGTATTCTTGATTATTTCAAATTCTAATTTCTTTTTTGGCAATAAATTTATTTTTCGTGCTAGCATATTTAATAATTTAAATGGTCTAAATCCATTCTGTGTAACATTACAATCAATTTCTAAGTCAAACCTTATATCAATGTCAAATTTGTTCTCGATAAACTCTTCCGTATTCCTATACTTTTCATTAAGGGATTTTGTTGAATTATATTCTCTTAAAAAAATAGTTCCAAATATTTCTTTCCATTTTTTATTGGCAGCTTCTTCATTCCTTTTATCCTCATATTCAATGGCGTCCAAAGATGCATCATATGCTTTTTGGGCTTTGCTCTCAAATTTCCCTTTTCTATAAATTTTTTGATTACTACCTACCGCATGCCAGTATTTTTGCTCTTTATTTTGATTTTTTAAATATTCAAAAAAATCTCTAATCATCCAATGATAGCACGAATACGATTCGTTTTTATATTCCCAGTTCTCTAAAAAATTATGCGCCAAGGTATCTATTAACAATCCGCCAATAGGCACTCCAAATTCATCTTTCCAAGCTCTAGCCATTCTGCATAACCTTTTTAAATTTTTATTCCACTCATTATTTTTATCTTTTATTGTTTTTATTTCAGGTATAGGATCCGTCCTCTTCCAGCTACCTCCATTATTAGAGTTGGGGTGTATAAAACTACCATCATTATTTTCAAAACAAGGCACAACTTCAAAACAAATTCCATCACTAAAATCGACAACAATAACCTGACCATCCGCCCTTATGTCAGTTTGTGAATATGTCTTTCTAATGGACTCTTTAACATCCTGGAGTAGAGCCGACTGTCCATTCCCGCTATAGTTGTTATACTGCGAGTATTTCTCATAAGGAAGCCAAAATAACATGTCAATATCGCTGGTTTTTGTTTCAGTATCTCTTCCATATGAACCAACATACAAGCTATGCTCTTTCTCTGAGTTCTCATCCCAAAAGTCGTTATTTAATCTTTTTGTAATTTGTTTATATCTATCCGATATTTTCGTTATCTTATCGTTCGGTATACGTAAAGTATAAATAAAATTCTCAAATTTACTGGCAACGCCCATATTTTGTTACAACCTTTCTGTTTAATAATCTTTGTATCAGGCTTTATATCTTTATTCTCAACTTCTCAAACCATCTATTTCTTTTTAAGGTCTCGCACCTTTATTCAAAGAGTTTTAGACTTTACTTTTATTTTTTATCCTCGGCATAGTTTTATCTTTTTTTATAAAAGTCCAAGCTGTCAAGCCTTTATAGTTTTTGTATACTTTATCATTTTTTCGCTCAATTAAGCTTAAGCGAATTTTCTCTTATCGTTTTTAGTAAAGTACGATAGGCTCTTTTTTGCATCTTTACTATTATTGTATCTAAATTCGCGTTCTTTTAAGTAAGGTAAGAAATTCTCTTTCTCTATCTCACTTTAGACTTAACCAACTTATGCTTGATGTATCTCCGGAAGCTCTTATATACCGTTTATGTGATTTTTACCCTTAGTGAAATCATTAATCATTCCTTGAATGCTTTACTCTATAATGAGCTTTAGCCTTATAATCCTCTATACCATCATAAGCTTTCCAATAATTAAAGTAAATAAAATAGTAGAGCTACCAAAAAAATCGCTAAATCTTTCAATATCGGCATTGGCTCGTTATTCATATAAACGCTTACGATTCGAATAACGGCATGAGCAACATATCATGTAGATATTTGCAGTGGCTGGGGGAATTAATCGCCGCCCCCCGCCCCCCGTCCACTCTAACCCAGGGCTGCGCGCTCTTAATGCTGCAGATTGCTCTGCTAACGACTACTCGTAAAACGCTGCCGATTGCTCGCAAAGGCTACCGGCGGTGACAATCCCGCCCCTCGCAGAGACGTCTCTTTTATTAACTTGGATTGCCGCTATCCGCTTGAATAAACAGGGCGCTCGAATGGAAAGCAAGCTATTTAAGAGGCGTGCTCAACCAGGCAAAATAGCTAATTGCTCGCGAGGGCAGCTCTGCCGAGCTACATTTGGCTAGAGGCTCGCTTGCTAGAACAAATAGTAGCTCAAGATAGAGGCGGCAGCTATTCGCTCTGCCTCGACACTACATTAAAAATTTATCAAGTGGACGTCCTTGCTTGCGTTAAATTTAAAGTGAGGCTGCGCTCGGACAGACGAAACAGAAGCAGTCGCTCAAGCAAGCAGTGTATTTGAGCAGAGACTTACCCATAGGGTAAATAACCACCTACCTCTCTCTTCCTTCTCTACCTTACGCTAAGCCCTTCGTCCAGGTATTTGATGACGGGGTAGATAAATAGCTCTATTACGCGCCTTTTGCCCACTTTTACTTCAGCCGTTACGCTCATACCGGGTTCGATCTCCTTTTTGATCCCATCTACGATTAAAAATGTAGAATCCGGTCTGATCTTTACTTCGTAAATTTCTCCCAGCTTCTCATCGTTTATCGCATCGTTTGCTATGTGAATCAGCCTACCCTCTAGCTTGCCGTATTTTTGAAAGTCGAAGGTCTGAACCTTAATGGCTACGCTTTGATTATTTTCCAGATAGCCTATGTCTTTATTAAGCACGTTTGCTTTGATGATCAAAGGCTTATCGCTAGGCACTACCGAGATTAAATTTTCTTGATTTGTGATGGCGGTTCCTTGCGTATTTACGAGTAGCTTTCCTACAAAGCCGTCAACGGGAGAGGAGATGATCTGCTGTCTGGTTTGAAACAAGATCGCGTTGATCTCTGCTTTTAGCGAGCTTGCTTCCTTTTGCTTGGCTAGCATCTCATCGAGCCACTTGGATATGCTTTGGCTTTTAAATGCCTCAAGCTCTTTAGCTAGCTCATCTAAATTTGCCCTTTGCTCGGCAAGCTTCTCTTTTGAAATTTTAAGATTGGAGTTTAGCTCGATTACCTTGGATTTGAGCTCATATAGATCCTTGCGCGCTATTATATCTTTTACTTTATTTAGATTGCTTAGCCGCGCTTCGTCTATCTTTAAAATTCCGCTTAGCCTCTCGACCTCTAAATTGGTGGAATTTATTCCCATTTGCAGAGCTTGCATTTTTAGATTATAGACATTTATGCTCTCTTCGTAGTTTGATTTTTGAGTATTGTATAAGCTCAGTTCATCTGCGCTGATATTGGCATCTAAGCTTTTGCCCGAGCTTAGAGCGTCGAGCCTTTTTATAGAGTATTCAAGTAGAGCTAGGCTCTCTTGCTTGGTGGATAAATTTACCGTAGAGACGCTAGGATCGATTAAGATTAGATGATCGCCCTTTTTTACTCTATCGCCCTCTTTTACTAAAATTTTAGAGACAACGCCGCTTTCGAGAGATTTTAAAATTTTAATCTCGCCGTCGGGCACGACCTTGCCGTTAGCGCTTACTACGATATCCACTTTGGCAAACACCATCCACAGCACGGCAAATATTAGCGCGCCGCAAGCGATCCATAAAATTGATCTTCCTAGTGGATTTTGCGGAGCATCCTCTATCTCGATTAATAAAGGCTTAAACTCGTTTGAATCATCATCTATTTTTTTGAAAATTTTTAGCATTGTTTATCCCGCCCTACCCTTCGGCTTATCCTAGCTGCTTATCATATAAGCTCTTGTAGTAGCCGCCCAGAGCCATTAGCTCCTCGTGCCTTCCGCGCTCTACGATCTCGCCCTTATCCAGCACTAAAATTTCGTCGCAATTCTTAACGGAATTTAGCCTATGCGCGATGATTATGAAAGTTTTTCCCTTTTTGATCTCGCTTAAATTTTGATTGATGATGCTTTCGCTTTCATAATCAAGCGCGGAGGTCGCCTCATCAAAGATCAAAATTTTAGGATTATTTATGAGCGCTCTAGCGATTGCGATGCGCTGTTTTTGTCCGCCGCTAAGGCTAGAGCCGCGCTCGCCTACGAAGGTATCGTAACCTCCCGCAAGCTCTGCAATAAAATCATGAGCGCCTGCGATCTTGCTAACTCTGATGATCTCCTCCATACTCGCTCCGCTTGCGGCAAAGGCGATGTTTTCTTTGATACTGCCACTAAATAGATAGTTTTCCTGAAGGACTACGCCGATGTTTTGCCTCAAAAGATATGGATTTAGATGTCTGATATCTATGCCGTCTATGTAAACGGCGCCCGAGCTTTGCAGATAGAGTCGCTCGATCAGCTTCGTAATCGTGCTTTTGCCGCTGCCGCTTCTGCCTACTATGCCTACGCTTTTGCCCGGCTCTACGTGAAAGCTGATATCTTTTAGCACTAAATTTAGATCCGGCCTGTATCTGAAATTTACGGCGTCAAATTTTATATCCCCTTCGATATTATTTAGCGCAATGGGTTTATCGGTGCTCTGCTCGGTTGGAGTATTTAATATATCTCCTAGCCTATCAACGCTAAGAAGGGCCTGCTGAAATTCATTCCAAAGACCTACCAGCCTCATTACAGGAGCGCTAAATTGCCCCGCAAACATCTGAAAGGCGATGAGTTGACCGACGCTTAGCTTGCCTTCGATTACAAGCCCCACGCCGAAATATAAAATGCAAAGCGTCATAAGCTTTTGCAGTGCGGAGGCAAAGCCGCTTGCGACGTTGCTTAAATTTGAAAGATTAAAAGATGAGCGGACGTATCTGCCTAGATTTTCCTCCCACATCTTTTGCATACTGCCCTCAATCGCTAGAGATTTCACCGTCTGCATTCCGGTTACTGCTTCTACGAGATAGGAGTTTGAAGCGGCTCCCATTTGAAATTTATCCTCCAGCCTCTTTCTAAGCACCGGCGTGATAAAAAAGTAGATCGCAGCAATTACGCTTATAAATGCGATTGCAATTAGCGTGAGCTTTACGCTGTAAAGCAGCATCATAAAGACAAATACGAAGCTAAATAAAATATCAAGTAGCACGCTTACGCTTTTATTTGCGATAAACTCTCTTATGCTATCTAGTTCTCGCACTCTAGCAACGATGTTTCCAACCTTACGGTTCTCAAAATAGGTCATCGGAAGCAGAGCCAAATGGCTAAAAAGTTCGCTACCTAATCTGGCGTCTATTTTAGTAGTAGTGTGCGCGAATATATAATTTCTACTAAGGCTTAAAAGCATCTCAAATATAATGGTTGCCAAAAATGCAAACGCAATTACGTTTAGCGTGCTAATGCTATGATGGGTTAAAACCTTATCTAGCACTACCTGCGTAAAAAGCGGCGTCACTAGACCAAAAAGTTGCATTATAAATGAAGCTAAAAGCACTTCAAATACGACTCTTTTAAAGCTTAGCATCCGCTTGTAAAACCAGGCAAAGCCGAATTTGATCTGAGAATTTAAAGTTTTATGAGCTAGCACGATAAACTCGCCGCTGCAAAGATCAAATAGCTCGCTCGCGCCCAGCTCTTTTACGGAATTGCCGCCATCAAATACGATAAATTTAATAGCTGCTTCTTGTTCTTGTGAGGCTTTGGATTGAGGGGATTTGGATAAGTGGGAGGCTTTAGCTTCTTTGGCGGAGGAATTGTATGAGTTTGCAGAGGATGAAGACGGCGCGCTAGAAGAAGATGATTTATCGGAAGATGACGATGCGGATGGAGATGAGTTTAAAGAATTTGTCGTGTCGCTGTTAGAGCTCAATATCTCCTTGGAATCTGCCGCATCTTTGGAATTTGCACTATCTAAATCAGCGGCAGTCTTGTTAGTATTTGCCGCTTTAATATCCGCTTCACTTCGCTGTTCTATCTTTAGGACGTTAAAGTAGCTTCCGTCCTTTTTCTGAAGGATAAAGGGAGGCTTATATCGCATCAAATTTGAAAGATTTAGCTTTTTGATTTTAGCCTTAAACTCGCAATGCTTAGCCATACGCACCAGCTCTTCGATCTGCGGCTCCTCGCTGCTTAGCGCAAATTTATTTATAAGCGCCTTGGCATCGAATGGGATATGATTTACGGCGGCTATCAGACCTAGCGAGCCCAGGGCGGTTTGCATTAGATACCTTTGAGTGAAATTTGAAGGAATTCTATTAAGTCTATTTGAAACGGGGCTTAAATTTAGAGGGAATTTTAAAGAAATTTAAGAGATTGAGGGAATTTGTGAAACCAGAACGATAGTGCTAGAGGAAAGAATGGGCGTAGGAGTGGCCATTGAATAGATTATGACAACCGACGGGATACCCGACAAAATATTCAGTTTGGAATCGGCTTCGGGACATCCACGCAATATGTAAAAGTTTTGTCATTATACGCCGATCTAATTGGGAAAGATAACGCGTAATAACGGAAGGTAGGCCACTATAGTAATTTAATATCCGCTTAAGCCGCAAAGAGTAAAATAGATGAACTTCTGAGATCATCAACGGGGATAAGGATGAACGAAGCAAGACTCGAAGAGCTAAAGAGGCTTTTAAAAACTGAAAGTGATTTCATTATGCTCAAGCTAATTTTAAAATTTCACATAAATTCAAGCAGATGAATTTATATGAAATTTAATGACGAGCTAAGATATAGAGCAATAAAATATTGCTACTAAAGAAGCTCTTTGGGCTTTACAAATTTGCATATGTATTTTTATAAGGGTTAGATATGCGCAGTATAGTATTTCTTTTCATAATACCCGCTTTTTTTACCATAAGCTTTTTTGTCGCCTTAATCGCCCCTAAAGGCAAACGCAAACGTTTTTGGCTTTTTGTTTGGTTTGTCGTATTTTTCGGTGACGGATTTATAGTTTCTGCCATATTTCACTGCTACGGATATCTATACGGCAAAATAAACGTCTATGAAAAGCCCGCTATCAGAGCATATTATGCCGGAGAAAAGAAATTTGATCTAGGATTTCCCAAAGCAAATCAATTCTCATCGCAAGATTATACTAAAGACATTGCTTTTACGATGTTGATAAATGGCGATTTGGACTATATAGATTATAGAGTTCAAGCGAAAGATAGTGCCAATAATGGTAAATTTTTTAGAATGTACGTAGATAACAATACTTCAAATAAATGCTTTATGTCGATAGATGAAGAACTAAAGGACTACTTATCCGATAAAAAAATACCCTACTCTGAATTTAAACAACTTTACGACGAGTACCACTCAAAACCTGGCGAGTATAAAGAGATATATTATGATGCTTGGTTTGATAACGAAGAGAGAAAAAAGAGTTACCCGCAGCAACAAAGAATAGTAGTGGACAAAATAATAAAAATAGTGCAAGAACGATATAGAAGCCCAAACCCTATTAATATGAACGGCAAGGTATTTACATGGGACGACTATCAAATAAAGCGGGTTATAGATAGGCTACAAGACGTAGATAAAAAAATGGAATACTACAAGCAAATTTATAAAGACAAATGCATAGCGCGCAAAGAAATCTCCAAAGATGAGATAGCGCCTACCGAGCTTATAGTGGAAGATCCATATCATCTCCTAGAACCAAAGCCTAATATAAAAACTATATTCGATAATATGCTGGGCATGGGATTTAACTACGGTGGAATCATAAAAGATATAAATACGGGCAAGATACTAGCCGACAATATATACATCTATGAGTCTTATCACACTTGGATATTGCAAGCTCTAGTGAGTGCTTTGGGTCCGCAATCTGGCGGTGAGTTTTGGATGTGTAACAAAAATGAAACTAATTCAATAGAAAAGTGTAATCAAAAGATGATAGAGGAATTCTTCAGAAAGGATAGAAAATGAGAAAGTTTGAGGCACTAAAAACATATGCAGAGCTAGCATGGGCGGGGTATAAAGGGTTTATAAAACTTGGTAAAAGTGGTCGGTTTGATACAACAAGTGCCCAAAGAGATAATTTCTCTAAGGACTTTGTAGAGATAAAATCTTCAGAAGAGGATAACTTAAGTGGTTTTCAGGCGGTCTTATACAAGAATATAAAAACTGGTGAATACATATTGTCCGTAAGGGGAACGGAAATAAACCAGGGATTCGGTCAAGCGATAAAAGATCTTTTGGCTGACATAGAATTGGCATTTAATGGCACACCTCACTCTCAGATTGGAGACATGGTAAAGTTTATTAATGAACTAAAGAAAGGAACTAAAGGCAATGATGGAAAAACTGCCGTGCAAATAAATAATTTTGATAATATCACTATAGTTGGTCACTCTCTAGGTGGTACACTAGCCCAAATAGCTTCAAAAATCTATCCTGGCTTATTTGATAACTGCTATACTTTTAACTCTCCTAGCGGAAAAAACTTATATCTATATAGTAAAGAAGTGCTTAAAGATGCTGAAGGAAAATACTTCTGGATAGTAGATGTACAAACGAATTACAAGTACTATCTTGATGATGCTATTGGCGAAGCTTTGTATAATTATCAAAAATCTCCTATGACCACATCGGTAACCGATATAAGAGCCAAAGATTTTTTTAATTTGATAGCGGATTTACATGAAAATGATAGATTTGGAGAACTTATTGAAGTTTCTGGAGAAACTCACTTTATAGCCCCTATGACTAAAATTCTCTATTTTTATGACTTTGCCATATCTCATGGAATATCGGAGGAGTTTGTAACAAATTATCTAAGTAGTTATTATAAAAATATTGTTAGCTCTATGACGGGCGAAGGCATTGCCAATATCGCAGAAAAAATAATCCAAGACATAGATAAAACCATAGGCAAGGCTCAAGGCAAATCTGATATAATAGACATATGCCAAATTTACGATAGCGATAAAACTAATTTCACTTTAGAATTGATCCCGTTCAATGCACCGATTAACCAAATTTTCCCAGATTCTAATATTTCTATTGAAAAATTATATGCGTTGGTAAATCTTAATAACTTTATAATATCAGATATAGATCTGCCAGCCTATAAAGAACTTGAAAAGTATAAAGACGAGTATTCCGATAACTATGTAAAAGATAAATCAAAAATGCTTCAAAAAGTATTGATATCTAAAGCTGTATCTGGAGAGTATTATAAAGATTACCAAAGCAATATAGAACTAAAACCCCTATTTGATGAGTCTGGGCAGGTAACAGATAGCCCTAATAATCAATTTATATTTGGCACAAATAAGAATGATGATATAGAAAATATTAAATCAAAGCTTAATCCAGATACACATACTAAAATTTATGCCCTAGCCGGAGACGATAACATAAAGATAGTAGGGGGTAGCGCCTACATCGAAGCAGGCTCCGGTAACGATACCATAGACCTAAGAGGTTCCAAAGGAGAAAATACCGTATATGGCGGAGTAAACAACGATAAAGAAGACAAGAACTATGACGATGGAGACGATACCATCTATGGAGGAGAAGGAAAAGATACCATCTACGGAGGAAGCGGTAAGGATACCATATATACGGACAATGATGATAAAGAAGACCTACTATATGGCGGAGATGGCTTCGACACCTACTACGCAGGAGATAAAGATATCATAGAAGATACCGATGGCCAAGGTAGAGTATTCTTCAATGACTCGATCTTGACGGGCGGAACATATGATAAAGAAAAAGGAGTATATCTAAGCGAAGACGGGAAGACGGAGTATAAATTATTGGAAGATGAAAAACTGATCGTCAAAAAAGATGGCGGTACAGTCACGATCAATGGATATAAGAAGGATTTTAAAGACGAGAATGGAAACGCGTATCTGGGAATCAAACTAATAGAT
>CAUUSU010000012.1:0-14339 GCA_963547835.1 uncultured Campylobacter sp. | reverse complement strand
AGCCCCTGCGTGGACGTCTGCCCTACGGGAGCGAGCTTTAAAACCAAAGACGGCGTAACGCTCATAGACGAGAGGCTTTGCGTCAGCTGCAAATACTGCATCCTGACCTGTCCTTACGACGCGAGGTTTGTAGATCCTATCACGCACGCTATCGGCAAATGCACCTTTTGTTACACGAACCGCACTAGCAAAGGTTTGCAGCCTGCCTGCGTAAGCGTGTGCCCAACGGATGCTTTAACTTTCGGCGACGTAAATGACGTAAATTCCGAGGTAAGCAAGCTGCTAGCCAAAACAAGCGTAGAATATCCCAAAGCGTATCTAAACACCAAGCCGCGTCTAGCGAATATCAAAAACAAAAAAGGAGGACGCTATGAATAATATGTGGGGCGATATGAGCCAATACTCTGAAATTTACTGGCCTTGGCCGATTGCGATTTATCTATTTTTGGCGGGTCTTAGCGCGGGAGCGACGATGGTGGCGCTTTTGGTCAAATGGAACCGCCACGAAAGCGAGCAAAATTCCATCTGGGACGCGATGATTAGAGCGGGCGCGATCACGGCGCCGCTTACGATCTGCGCGGGGCTTTTGCTTTTGATCTTTGATCTTGGCAAGCCGCTTACTTTCTATCTTTTGCTGATCAAATTTAACTTCGGCTCCGTAATGAGCATAGGCGTGGCGGCCCTTTTAATCTACGTGCCGCTTAGCTTTGTATTTGCGCTATGCGTCTTCGGCGAGGAAATTTGTAAATTTAAACTGCTCGCCTTTCTGCGACCTATCGTAAATTTACTAAGCTCGTTTGCCAAAGCTTCCAAACTCTTTGAGCGAATTTTATTTATACTTGCTCTTTGTGTGGGTGCATATACTGGCTTTTTGCTAAGTGCGGTGATGAAAATTCCGCTTTGGAATACTCCGGTGCTGCCGATTTTATTTTTGCTGTCGGGCTTTTCCAGCGGCATCGCGGCGAGCATTTTAGTTGGACTTCTGTTTTTTAAAGGCTCGTTAAACAAAGATAGCATAAAATACCTTTTGGTGCTTGATCTGCGCGCGATACTCTTTGAGATTCCGCTTTTATTCATTCTATTTGTCGGGATGTATTTCGAGGGCGGCACGAGCGCGCTTGCGGCACAGCAGGCTTTGACGCACGAGATATACGGCAAAATTTTCTGGATCGGCGTTTTAGGCACGGGGCTCATCGCTCCGATCATTATCGCCTTTACGGCGCTGAAAAATCATGCCTACAAGCCTGCGTTTATAGTTTTAAATTCTTTCGTCGTGCTTTGCGGCGTCATTCTGCTTCGCTACTATATCGTATATGCGGGGCAAGTTTGCACGGGAGCGTAGTTTCGCTCCCGATTTAGGGAGTGAGTTTGAAAATTTTACTTTTAGAAGACGATTTTGAATATAGAAGCAGCGTAAGCGAGTATCTGCAGGAGCTCGGCTACGAAGTGGACGAATGCGAAAGCGGCGACGCAGCCTGCGATAAGATCGCCACAAATGCTTACCACTTGCTGATTTTAGACATCAAAGTGCCGGAGGTTTCGGGAGAAGAGGTGCTTAGATATGCGCGAAACCTCGGACTCAACACCCCCGTGATGATGATGACCTCGCTCGGCGACATCGACGATTTAAGCCAGTGCTACGAGCTTGGTTGCAACGAATATCTAAAAAAGCCATTCCACCTAGCCGAGCTTAAATTTAGAGTAAGCGAGCTGATGCGAAAGTATTTCGGCGACGAAAAGGGCGCCGTCAAGATCGCGGATAAATTTCACTACTTCGCAAATTTAAAAATTTTAAAACGCGCGGACGAAGAGATATCGCTAAGCGCCAAAGAGATCAAAATCATAGAATTTCTGCTCGCCAATATCAAAAGATTCGTAAGCGTAGATGAACTCATCGCCGACGTATGGGACGGCGAAGCGGGCAGCGTCGATGTACGCGTGCATATCAGCAACCTCCGCTCCAAAACGAGCAACGATTTCATCCTCTCCAGCCGCGGACTCGGATATAAGATCAATGCTTAAAGGGTTTAAATTTACGCTTTTTAGCGCGATCTTCATCATCGGCGCCTTTATAAGCGAGAGTCTTTATATCATCTATTTAAATTCCAAAATCGAAGAGAGCGCCGATGTCGCCGAGCTGATACAAAAAAGCGGCGAAGCCCTAGCCGGTGCAGATCTGAATCTAAAAGACGAGCTCATCTACGACTACGCGATCCTAAATGCAAACGGCGAAATTTTAAGATCAAATCTAAGCGTGCAGCCGCCCGATTTTGCGTTTATCACGCTGAAATTTGGCGGACGGGTGTTTTTTAAGCGCCACTTTCTACATGAGGGCAAGCTATATTTCTTCGTCATCTCAAAAAAGATAAGCTACGCAAAGATAGAATTTATCGCGATCTCTACGATCTTTATCACGATCTTCGTAGCGCTCATCATCGCGCTGTTTAACTACAAAATCATAAAAAATTTCTACGCGCAGCAAAGCAACCTCATCAAGGCGTTTTTCAACGACGCGATGCACGAGCTAAAGACCCCTCTGGGCGTCGCGCTCATCAACACCGAGATGCTTGGGCTGCGCGACAAACACACGGCGCGAATAAAATCCGCGCTTAAGCAGATGGTAATTACTTACGAGGACGTAGAATACTTCATCAAAAGCGGCAAGATGAGCTTAAAGAGCCGCCGCATCGATATGAGCGAGTTTTTGGGCGCTAGGATAAATTTCATCTATCTGGTCGCAAAAAGCAAAAACATAAGCCTACAATCGCGAATAGCGCCAGATGTGAGCGTTTTTATGGACGAAACCTCGCTAATGCGCCTCATCGACAACACCCTAAGCAACGCCATAAAATACTCGCGCCCCGGCGGCAAGATCATCATCGGGCTGGAAAAAGGCATAAGCATAGCCGCCTTTAGCGTGCAGGACTTCGGCATCGGCATAAAGGATACGAGCGCGATCTGGGATAGATACTCGCGCGAAAACGCGGCTCTTGGCGGATTTGGCCTCGGGCTAAACATAATCGATAAAATTTGCAAGCGCTACGGAATCGCAAAAAGCGTCAGCTCGAAGCTTGGCGAGGGCAGCACCTTTTGCTACAAAATCCCGCTGTTTAAGCAGAAGCTTTTAGATTAAAGGCGCACTAAATTTAGGCGCAAATTTTAAAATTTAGAAGTGAAATTTACGCGGCTAGGACTTTTTAAATTTCCTTTTGAAGGGAATTTTCAGCCACCTTTTGCCTCTCTTGATTGTAAATAATATTCTTGTACATCAAAATTTAAGTTACCACAATTGTCAAATTGATTTTTTACAACCAGTTGATTTTTTTTATCGATATAATATTCTGACAAGAATTTTTTGGCTGTTGTAAAATTGCTTATAAATACGCTATGATTTAAAGCTATAAAATTATCATACAAAAGAAAGCTATAATCTAAAAATAATAAATTTTCAAAAAATATCGGCTCGTTAAAACCGGCACTCATCTTATTTAAATTTATTTTAATATATTTGCTTGGATCTATACTTACAACTTCTATTTTATTTAAAACAGTATATTCTATATCATTCTTTTCGGTCTCTAAAATTTGCAAAATTTCATTTAAGTTACGATTTTTGGCTTTATAATATGAAACTTTATTCATTTTACACCAAGATCTTCCATATTTTTTGCAACGAAAATCATTAATTAAAATAGTAGCTTCTAATTCTTTTTCCAAATACTCAGCAATAGCCCTTTTATACAACTCCTCTTTAGGTAAAATTCTATCCTCTTTGAGGCAGTATCCTTGCTTATATTTGTTGTAGCCAAAAATAGTAACTACGGCGAAGCCTCGTGAAGTGGAGTAGTCGGGGATTATTCGGATAAACCCGGCGCAGAGTATCACCACTAGAAGTAGTGTGCCAGCTAGCGCTTTAAATTCAATAGACTTATAAAATTTCATACCGACGCTCCTTTTAAAATTTAAAATTCCAGTTGTTTGCTCAGCTTTTCAGCCGCCTTTTGCTTCTCTGCTACCTAAATAATATTCCTCTAATGGATAATTTAGATTTCCGCAGTTGTCTAGCTCAAAACCCTGTTTTATATCAAACGACGCCTTGTTTCTTTCCTGATAATATTCTTTGATTTTTTCAGAAAAATTCATTCTATCAAATAGGTATTCGGAATGGTTGCGTTGTATATAATTTTTATAAATTAAAACAAACTTATCTAACAATATATGAATATTCGGTCCTTTATAAGCGCCGTCTAGAATAATTATCGGTCTATCAAATCCAGCACTCATATCGTTCAAATTTATCTTTATATATTTCTTTGGGTCGGTTTTTTTAGCCTTTAATTTATTCATAAAAATTTCCTCAAACGTCTCATTATTATCATGATGCTTTTTTAATACTTCAAACCAATTAGATAAATTTATGTTCTCTAGTTCATAGTATGCAATTTCATATGAGCTACGCCAAGAACTGCCATAGGCGTAGGTCCTATAATCATTGATCATTTGTTCTAGTTTTAACTCATAATCCAAATACTGCCCTATCGCTCTTTTATACAGCTCTTTCTTCGGTAAAATTCTATTCTCTTTTAGGCAGTATCCTTGCTTGTATTTGTCGTAGTCGGGAAGGGAAACTATCGCGAAGCCTCGTGAGGTGGAATAGTCTGGCACGATGCGGACGAATATGGCGCAGAGTATTATTATAAGAAGCAGCACGCCAGCTAGCGCTTTAAATTTAAGAGATTTATAAAATTTCATACCGACGCTCCTTTTAAAATTTAAAATTTCAGCGCAAATTTCTGCGATTTTACGATTAAATTTAAAATGCCCGCCGCAACAAAGCAGACAAGCTGCAAAACGCCTAAATTTAAATCTCGCCGCTAGCCCTCGCGGTGCAAAATTATATAGCCCAGCTTCGTGCCGTTTTCGTCCGAAAATGCCCTCACGTAAAAATAGTGCCCGTCCTTTTTGATAAAGCTCTGCGCCCCAAAATCAAGCGTCGCCAAAATCGACAAAATGTCATAATCCGGCGCGCTGTTTACGACGATAAAGTCCTTGATAACGCCTATTTTATCGTAGAAGCAGTCGGTCTCAAACCTCTTATCTACGAGGATAAAAATATCATTTCCCATACGGTTAATCTGCGCGATGACGTGCTCGAAATCGAGCATTATCTCGGCGCTTCCGATAAATTTACCGTCGCTAAAAACCGGCGAAATTCCGCGCATAAAAACCCCGCACCATCCCATCTCGACGAGCGCTTTAGGAAGCAGACTATGGCGGATCTGCAAAAGCGAATGGCGAAACGAGCTCAGATCATCGTTATAAAATTCGTCGCTCCAGCTTCTGGCCAGGCTTCTGATGTTTTGCGTGTGAAAATGTATCTTCACGCCCGTGTAGAAGGGCACCGCGCTTAAGATATCTTTGTATTTTTTCGTCACGTCCATGCACTCGCCGTGTTTACCGCTCTCGAAACAGCGCACCACGTCGCTGTTCTGCGATAAAATCAGCGAGATCGCAAAGGCGTTTAGCTTCTCTTCGTCCACGATCTTTTCAAACAAACTCGCGCTAAAATCGAACTGCTGCTTGATTTTTATCTCGTTTTCCTCGCTTTTAAAGCGCAGGTAAAACGCAAAGGTGGCGACGCAGCAAGCAAGCGCGAAAAGACTTAGATATTTTTTGGATCGCGCGCCTATCATCTGAATTCCATCTTTAAATTTGCCGCTAAAACTTCTGCGAATTCGCTAAATTCCGGCAGATCGAGCTTGCCGTTTCGCATCTTTTTGCCCCAAACGGACTCTGGGAAAAAGCTGTCGTTTTTAAAGCGCGCCTGGACGTGAAAATGCACGCGCGGCACATAGTTGGCAAAGCTTGCGATGTTGATCTTATCGGGCGCATAAAACTCCCGCAGGCTCTTTTCGCACTGAAGCACGGCGCGCCACAGATGCGCCAGCGTCGCCTCGTCACAGTCGCTAAGCTCTTTAAATTTCGCCTTCGTAAAGACCTTCACCCACGGCACTTCGTGCTCCTCGCGCTCCACGTAAATCATCTCGTCTTCATAAATCATCGCTTCTCCTTAAAAAGGGAATTTTAATGCAAAGCCCATTAAAGCTCGGTAAATTCCTCTTAAATAAATAATATACTAAAATACATTAATTAAATATATCTATAAAATCTCGATATATTCGTGATTTTTATGCTATAATTCTATTTTTTAAAAGGAATATATATGAAATCAGTTTGGATAATGATCCTATGTGCCGCGGCGATTTTGATGATTACGATGGGCATTCGTATGTCATTAGGTCTTTTCGTGCAGCCCATAATGCAAGCAAATTCCCTATCCATCGCGCAAGTAAGCTTTGCGATGGCAACTACGCAGCTGGTATGGGGTTTTTCGCAACCGCTTAGCGGGATACTTGCAGACAAGCTCGGTGCCTACGTCGTGCTGTTTTGGGGCAGCGTGCTTTTGGCGATTAGTTGCGCTCTTGTGCCGTTATTTAGTAGTGAAAGCGCGCTTGTATTAACGATGGGTTTTGGGCTTGCGCTGGGGCTTGGCGCGGGTAGTTTTCCGATTCTAATGAGCCTAATGGCAAAGCGCCTGCCATTTTCTATCCGCTCGGTTGCTAGCGGAGTGTTAAATGCAGGCGGCTCGTTCGGGCAGTTTTTATTTGCGCCGATGATTGGGTTTTGTATCGTAACGCCTGCTTTGGGATACGGCGGCGCATTTTTTACGCTCGCAGGGCTTAGCTTTCTAATTCTGCCTCTTGCGAGACTTTTGGCAGGCAGTAAAATTCTATTTGGCGAACAAACCAGCCTGCATGAAGAAGATAAGCGCGGCTTAGGCGAAGTGCTGCGTTTAGCGCTGCGCGATAAAAGCTATATTTTGATAAATTTAAGCTTTGCTACGTGCGGTTTTCACGTAGCATTTTTAGTGACGCATCTGCCTAGCGAAGTAGCGCTAAGCGGGCATGGCGCGCAGGTAGCGTCCTTTTCGCTCGCACTGATTGGTATCGCAAACATCGTAGGCAGCTTATTCGTAGGCTGGTGTGTTTCCAAAGTGCGCTGTAAAGTCATTTTATTTTGCATATATGCCCTGCGTATCGCTCTTATTGGTGCTTATGTGCTCTCGCCCAAAGATAGCCTTACATTTTATATCTTCAGCGTGGGATTAGGATTTACCTGGCTAGCGACCGTACCGCCTACTGCGGCTGCCGTCGGTAAGCTATTAGGGACGCGATATTTAGCAAGCCTATTTGGATTTACGATGCTTTCGCATCAAATCGGCGGATTTTTTGGCGCATATATCGGAGGTCTTGCGGTGCGGGCATACGGCGCGTATGATTATATGTGGTATTTGGATATGACGCTAGCGGCTATTGCAGCTCTGCTAAGCCTGCCTGTGCGTGAAGCTAAGATGAAGCACGTGAAATTTTAAAAATTTTATGGGATTTTGAAATTTACGGACGGAATTTTCGCGAAATTTTGCAAGCTAAATTACGACAGAATTTTAAAATTTATCGGATTTTATGTTTCGCACGATGAAATTTTACTTTAGCTTTAAAATTCCGCTGCGATAAAATGCAAAATCCGCTTGTGCTTTCAAATTTAGCCGAGACGAGATTTTAAATTTTATAGAATTTTGAAATTTTAAAATTTCGGCTCGCGCAGCATTTTAAGAGCCGGCGCAAGAGCATCTGCAAAGCCTTTAAATTTTTCAAATTCCTCCGCGCTAAGCTCCGCGCTAAACTCCGCTCCAGAAGCACCAAAGCTTGCTTCATAAACAAAACCCGATTTTTTTAAAAAATGTTCAAATTTAGCCACCGCCGCAAACGGCACGAAAAACGCGCACTTCTTACGCAGCACGAATTCCACTAGCTCTGCGGCATCTGCAGCGGCGTCTATCGCGGCATTTGCGCTACTAGCGTATGCGCGCACCAGCCCGCCGGTGCCTAGCTTGATGCCGCCGAAGTAGCGCACCACGAGCACCGCGGCGTTAATTAACTCGGCGCCGCGAAGCGCGTTTAGACACGGCGCACCCGCGGTCGATTTGGGCTCGCCGTCGTCGCTCGAGTTTTCTACGATCTGCCCGGGCTCGTTCAGCGCGCGATACGCCCAGACGATATGGCGCGCCTTGGGATGCTGCTGTCGCAACTGCGCACGCAGTGTCTCAAAGCTCGCTAGCGGCGCTAGATAGGCGATGAAGCTTGATTTTTTGATCTCCTGCGCGGCGCTGATCTCTTTTTCAATCGTTTTCAAGGCTTTCCTTTGCGGAATTTTATCTTTTTTACATTATAATAAAAGTTCAAAAAAAGATCAAAGGAGCTTCATGATCCAGACTTGTTTATTTCCCGCGGCGGGCTACGGCACGCGCTTTTTGCCCGCGACCAAATCGCTACCAAAAGAGATGCTTCCAATCCTTACCAAGCCGCTCATTCACTACGGCGTGGACGAGGCGCTGGAAGCGGGCATGGACAATATGGCATTCGTCACGGGTCGCGGCAAGCGCGCGCTAGAGGATTATTTCGACCGCAGCTACGAGCTGGAGGATCAAATTTCAGGCAGCAGCAAGGAGTATCTGCTCGACGAGATCAGGGCGCTTATGAAGCGCTGCACCTTCTCTTTTACGCGCCAAGAACATATGAAGGGGCTCGGCAACGCGATTTATACGGGTAAAATTTTAATCCGCGACGAGCCTTTCGGCGTGGTGCTCGCAGACGATCTGTGCGTGAACGAAAACGGCGAGGGCGTGCTTGCGCAGATGGTTAAAATTTACGAAAAATACCGCTGCAGCGTCGTTGCGGTGATGGAGGTGCCGCCGCAGGACGTAAACAAATACGGCATCATCGCCGGCAAAAGCATCAGCGACGATCTGATAATGGTCTCGGATATGATCGAAAAACCGGAGCCCAGCGAGGCTCCGTCGAGCTTAGCCATCATCGGGCGCTACATCCTAACGCCCAATATTTTCGATCTCATCGAGCAGACGGCGCCAGGTAAAAACGGCGAGGTGCAGATCACCGACGCGCTTTTAAAGCAGGCTCAAAACGGCGTGGTGATCGCGTATAAATTTAAAGGCACTCGCTTCGACTGCGGCTCGGTAAAAGGCTACGTGGAGGCGATCAAATATTTCTACGAGCGAGAATTCGGCGATGGTAAAAAATGAGCTGTTTTTCCCACCGGCAAAAGAGGGCGCGCTAGAGGAGGTAGCGGCAAAGATCCGCGCCGAATACGAAAGCGGCGAGATAGGCTACTACCGCCTGCCGCAGCAAGGCGCAGACGAAATAGCGCGGGCGCAGGAATTTTTTAGCGCACGAAGCTACGACGGGGTCGTGCTTTTGGGCATCGGCGGCTCCAGCGTGGGCGTGCGGGCGCTTTATGAGATGCTGCGTCCGTGCGTAAGAAAGAATTTGCGCTTTGAAATTTTAGATAATTTAGACGCGCTTAGCGTGCGTCGCGCGCTTGAAGGGTTAAATTTCGCTCGCACGATTTTCATAGTATCCTCCAAATCGGGCGGCACGATTGAAACGATCTCGCTTTTTAAGGTCGTTTTGCGGCGTTTCGGAATTTCAGATTTAAAGACGCTAGAGAAAAATTTCATCTTTATCACCGATGCGAGCTCGCCGCTTGATATCTTCGCGCGTGAGCACGGCGCCTGCGTGATAAATATGCCCGCTAACGTAGGTGGCCGTTTTAGCGTGTTAAGTGCGGTAGGGCTAGTGCCCGCAGTTGGGCTAGGTCTTGATGCAAGCGCGATGCTGCACGGGGCTGCCGTCGCAAAAGAGCGGTATCTGGATGAAATTTTAGCAGGCAATCCCGCTAAAATCGCGGAGAATAAAATTCTACGAAAAGCTCATCACTACGCCACGCACAAAAGTGCGAAAATCAACGTCCTTTTTAGCTACGGCGATGCGCTGCGCGCATTGGGTGAGTGGTATGTGCAGCTCTGGGCGGAAAGCCTAGGTAAAAAGATCGGCTTTAGCCGCGAGGGACTTACTCCTGTAGGGCTTGTAGGCTCGCGCGATCAGCACAGCTTCCTTCAGCTCATAATGGACGGCGTAAAGGATAAGACCGTGACTTTCTTAAAGCTCACGGACAACGGCACTACGGACGCGGTGCCTGGTATCAGTCTGCAAGGCCTTGAGGGCTGCGACTTCGTAAACGGCATGCGACTGGATGAGGTGCTAAATCTTCAGTGCGATGCTACGCTGCAAGCCGTGCTAAACGAGGGTATCAGCGTCGATCTAATCGAGGTTTCGCAGCTTTGCGAACAGAGCGTGGGCGAGCTATTTTACTACTTTGAGCTGCTAACCAGCGCTACTGGAGCGATACTGGGCGTCAGCACTTATGATCAGCCGGGCGTCGAGGTAGGCAAGAGAATTTTAAAATCGCTAGTTTTAAAATCGCGAGATTAGAATTTGCGGCGCTAGCTAGACGGAATTTCGTCGGTCTAAATTTTACTAAAGCCAGGCTCTACTCGCACCCTATTTTGCTTGGGCAAAATTTTAGAATTTTAAAATTTACGCCGCGAGATTTTGATTTCTCGCTACGAACATTTGGAATTTTGTCGCAAAATTTCACGGTAGAATTCCAAAATTGTACTGCGAGGCGTAAATTTGAACCCGCTGCCGAGATTGGAGGCAAAATGAAAATCACAGAGATCGATCACTTCGTCCTAGTTACGGAGGATCTGCAAAAATGCGTGGAATTTTACGAAGGAATTTTAGGGCTAGAGCATGTTTGCGAGGGCGGCAAACACAGCCTGCGTTTCGGCTCCTCAAAGATCAATATCCACACCCGCGCGGGCGAGTTTGCGCCGTTTGCAGCACGTCCTAGCGCAGGCTCGGCGGACTTTTGCCTCATCTGCGAAGATCAAAGCGCGCAGCAGCTCAAAACGGAGCTTGAAAGAAAAGGGGTGCAAATAGAGCTTGGCGTCGTGCCCCGCACGGGCGCGCGCGGCGCTATGCAAAGTATCTATCTGCGCGATCCTGACGGCAATCTCGTAGAACTCGGCGCATATGAAAGCGGCGAGGATTAGTGCGTAAATTTTAAAGGCAAAATTTCAAGCGGAGCGCTAGAATTTAAATTTTCTAAATTTTACTTTTTTGCTAAATACCGACAAGGTGCGCGGGACGGTATCTAAATCTATATGCGTTTTGCGTATAAAATACTCTCTTAATTCCAGATACTCTTTTTCGCTATAAATCAAAACATTTATAATTCTAAGATCGCCCGTTTCGCCGTATATCACAAGCCGGTCATAGATGCCTAAGCATCTGAAACTGCCATTTTTAAGATGCATCAATATACTCGCTCCAAACAGGCTAATTGCTATCATCGAAATTAGCGCGATCATCGCATGCATTCCGCGCATAACGTATGCGCCCAAGGGCCAAAGCGACAAAAACAGCGTTTCGGGTATGCTTATCCTCTGCTGCCGGTCCCAGCGCGGATCAAAACTAATCGCAACGGCGCCGATTTGTTCAAGCTTCAAAGATTTATAAGCTTTATCTTCTTTGCGGTATTCGATCTCCGAATCGTTAAATACGAAATAGGCGCCCTTTTGTTGCTTTCGCCTGATAAAAAACATTACCAAAGCGAAAGGAAGTAGTCTAAAATTTTTGGGCTCAATGGGGTTTACTACGGTAACGACCGAGATGAAGAATAAACATCCTATAAGCGTAGCAATCGTGGAATATTTCATATAGTCGTAAAAAGCATAGTCTTTTATTATTAGCGGATCTTTGTCGTAGTCTCTGGCTTTATAATTTTGCTGCAAAGAGCCGTTGTCATCCGATATAAAATTTTGCGGCTCCGCGTTGTTCTCAAAGGCAGAATTCTGAGCCGCTTCGGTTTCTAAATTGCCTTCTAAATTTAAAGCATCAGTAGCGGAATTCAGTGCTTTGGAATTCAGAGATTCGAAATTCGGAGGTTCGGAATTCAGGATTTCAAAATTCGAGGCTTCGAAATTCAAGGTTCTAGAATTCGAAGCTTCAAAATTTGAAACTTCGGAATTTTTGGTTTCAAAATTCGAGACTTTAGAATTTTTGCCGTTAGAATTTTGTTCCAAGCCCCGCTTCGGCTCCTGATGCCGCTTTTGTAGTAGCCTTTTTAATTCCTCAAGCCTGCCTTGATCCATTTTTGCTGCCTTTAAATTTTGGACGCGCCATTTTATAGCGCCGCCACTTAAAGCTCATTAAATTTTACCGCGCGTCCGTCGCGCGCAGGCAAGCCCGACGAACCGAAACGATGCCGACGGATCAGGCGCCGCGAAACCGCCTTTTTGTACAAAGCTTTAAGCTGATCTGCGGGCCAAATTTCATCTCAAATCGCGCAACCGCCTTCTGTGCCGGCGCTTGTCGCGTGAGATCACGCCCGAATAAGTATCATATCCGCCGCGGGCCGCACCGAGGCTTCGACGCCGTGCGGGAAAAAAGGCTCGGACGACAAAAGCCGCGCCTAGCCGTACAAATTTAGCGCGAGCTCGGCCGCTCAAGGCACTTGCAAATTTTATCTATACTTTAGCGTCTGTTTGCAAGCTCGCACAGTTCTTGCGTAGTGCGCCGAAATGGGGTGTCGCCCAATCCGATACAAAATCTAAAACGCGCCAAATCCGGACGATCTAGGCCTTAAAAATGCACTTTAAATTTCGCCCAAAAGCTTCTGCCGGGCTCATAAAGCCTCGTGCCGTTGGGGATAGTCTCGTAGCCTGCGATACCGCCGCCGTAGCCGCCTTTTGAGTTATGATAGGCATATTTGGCGTCGTTTAGGTTTTCCGCCGCTAGCAAAAATTGATAATTTTTGTATTTATAGCCCGCGCTTAGCCCCAGCGTCCAAAAGCTATCGCTCTTGCCCAGGTCCATGCCGCCTACGTCGCCGTAGCCTTTTTGCGCGCGGTTTTGCGACGCGTTAGTGTAGAAGTCGGCTTTGACGAACCAGTCTGGCTTTTCTAAACCGGCGCTTAGTTTAAACGCTAGAGGCGAAACCTTAGGCAGCGCGTCGCCGTCTTTTAGGCCTCCTGCATTTTTAGTCACCTTGCCGTAGACATAGGATACTCCCGCCCCCAGCCTAAACATATCGGCTAGCAGCGTAGTGCCCTCGATCTCGCCGCCGTATAGCAGGGCGTCGGTATTAAAGGCGTCTGAGGACATGCCCATAGGATTATATTTTAGCATGATATAATCATCCATCTTTGAGACGAAGAAATTTGCGCTTAGTTCGTAATTTTGATCTTTCAGTACGGCGCCAAAATCCAGCTGAGTATTTCTTTCTTTACGTAGCTCTAAGTTCGCGTCCTTGTTCGTTTCCCAGTGATCAGGTAGTCTTTGTGCGTGCCCTAACCCAGCATAAAGCGTTAAATTTTGCAGATATTTTTCGTATCTAAAAAACCCTGAGAATAAATTTTCTTTCCTGCTCTTATTCGTTTTTAGCAGTTTTCTCTCGCCTGCGTCCAGCCTAAGTCCGCCAAAAAGCCCGTAGTCGTTTTCTAGGACGTATTCGTTTTGAGTGTAGATCGTTTTATACGTTACCTTGCGCTCTTTTACGTGCGGCTTTGATACGGCGGCGTCCATTTCGGCTTTAGATACGCCGGCTCCGCCCGTTCCAGCGCCTCTCCACTTAAATACATCCTCAGAGTACCCAGCGCCAAGATAGCTTGTTAGATTGTCGAAATTTAGCTCGCCTTCTAGCTTAAAGCCGTACATATCGCGTATCGGGTGGCTGATGCTATATCCCTTGCCGCGCCCCGTGCCCGGCACCACCGGACGCATGGTGAAGTTGTCCATTATATGGTCGATCTGATGATAATACGAGCTTAGCCTGATCTTGTGCTCGCCGACGTCTTGTTCAAATTTGAGTCCGAAAGACTTACGGTCAAACTGCACGCCGTCTCTCATCCTGTCCGCATACGCCGCTTCGCCCTCGCCCAGGTCCGTGCTAAGCTGAATGGCGGTAGAATCGGTAGGCGTGATCGTGCCCACGAGCGAGACGCTGTTGCGTTTATAGTGCGTATGCATTTTCTGTCCGCCGCCGCTTTTATAGTCGCCGCTCTCGTAATGTCCGCCCGAGATCTGCAAGCTGCCCCATTCATTGCCCACGACGGCGTCGGCTACGGTTTCGAAGCGTCTAAAGCTTCCGCCTAGCACGCTAAAATTCCCGCCGAATTGCGTTTTATCTAGTCTTAAAATATCTCGATCGAAGAAAATACCGCCGCTGATGAGCGCTCCATATCTGACGTCCTGCGGACCTTTGACGATGCGCACGGAGTTGTAGTTTTGCGCCGAGATGTAGGTGATGGGCGTATCCATACGCATGCCGCAGCCGCCGTTTAGCGTGCTGCCGTCGAT
>CAUUSU010000011.1:0-14534 GCA_963547835.1 uncultured Campylobacter sp. | reverse complement strand
AAGTAAGTCTGCGCGATAAAAATCCGCTAAGATCAGCTTCAAACGCATAAAGGCAAGCTATGAAGCTAAGCGGAATATAGACGCAAAGCGCCGCAACGCCCACGGACATAACCGAGGTGAAGTTATAATTAATCAAAATTTTCCAAAAAAGTAGCGGCCTCTCAAGGTCGGCTACCAGGCAGACCATGCCGAGTAAAATCGTGACGAAAGATAGCAGCGACGCGGCCTTAAACAGCGGCGTGCTTTCGGTCTGTTTTTTATAAAATTTGACGAGGATCGCGACTACTAAAGCGCCGCCGCTCATGCCCGCTAGCAAAAGATAAACCGCGATCGGCCAGCCCCACTCTACGCCGTGCGAGAAGGTCGCAGTGAAATTTATAGCTCCGTTCATATCACACCCCCAATTTAACCGCAGGAATATAGCGCAGGCTCGGCTTCGTGCCGCACTCAGGATGCATGCGCAGGCTGTCTTTTACGCGAAGTAGCTTGCTGATGTGCGAGCCCTCGTCGTTTAGATCGCCGAATACGATCGCCTCGTATCTGCACGCCTCGATGCAGGCAGGCTCGTGGCCGTCTTTTAAATTCGTATCCAAGCAGAAGTTGCAGCTCTCTGCGGCTCTTGTTTCGTGATTTATAAAGCGCACGTCGTAAGGACAGGCGACGATGCAGTATTTACAGGCGATGCAATCATCGGTGTTCATCGTCGTGATGCCGGTTTTTTCATCCTTGTGGCAGGCTTTCGTCGGGCAGACGTTCACGCACGGCGCGTCCTCGCACTGCTGGCAGGAAACCCTAACATAGCGCTTTTCTTTCAAATTTAGCGGATCGGTTTTATCCTGGATAAAAAGCCTCATTTGACCTTTCGGAACCAAATTTACCTTTTTACAAGCGATCTCGCAGTCGGTACAGCCGACGCATTTGTTTTGATCAAATATCATGCCGTAGTGCGGCTTTTTCGGCTCTTGCTTTTTAGCACTTGCGTTTACATCTTGCGCACTTTTATCTGTGCCGTTTTGTGCGAGCAAGCTTGAGGCGATTGCGCCGAGCCCCAAAGAGCCGAGTGCGGCGGATTTTATAAAATTTCTTCTTTGCTTTTGCATATTCTCCTCCGACTAAATTTAAGCAAAACTACTTTGTTTTATTCGCGTCGTGAAAGCTTTTAGCCTCGCTCTCGCTAAGCTTTTTGGCCGCATCGGCAAGCTCGCCGGGCTTTAAAACCTTTAGCAGCTCCGCCTCGAAAACGACCGTCGAGCCGCCCGGGATCTTCTCCATCCCCTCGTTGCCGTAAGCAAGATCGCTAGGAATTACGAATTTATATTTCGAGCCGGTATCCATCATAAGCAGCCCCTCTTGCAGACCGTCGATTAAATTTATCATGGACAGGTGCGCGGGCATCTTCGCCGAATAGGTTTCGTCAAACACGGTGCCGTCGAGTAGATACGCTTTGTAATTTAGCACGATTATGCTCTCGGGCTTTGGTTTGTCGCCCTTGGCGGATTTTAAAATTTCATACTGAACGCCCGATTTGGTAGTTTTGACGTTTGGATTTTTAGCGTTTTTCGCCATAAATTCCTTGCCCGCTTTTAAATTTTTCTCCACTTCCGCTTTAGCGATCGCATCGACGGCCTTATTAAGCTTAGCGGCTCTGTCGTTTAAAAGCTTTTCTATCTCGTCGTTTTTTATTTTGGATCCGTCCTTAAAAACATCCAAAAAGCCCTCTATAACTATATCTTTATCGGTTTTTATCCCTAGTTTTTCCTGTCCGCTAATTTGATTCATCAAGTATTTCGCGGTAGATGCGCCGATAGCGTAAGCCTCGCGCTGATCATTCTGCGTAAGATCCGCGCCAAAGGATAGGCTAGCGGCTAAAAGCGGTACTAAAAAGAGTGTTTTTTGCATATTTTACCTTCATCAATTTAAATTTAAAAGGGAGCGGACGCCCCGCCCCCTTTATCGCTATAGGTTTGCGTTTAGAATTCTTTGAGCCTCTTTGATATACTCTTTAGCGGCCTCTAGCCTTTGCTTAGTATATTTAAAGCCATGCATTCCCCATGAGCCGTCTTTTTCGATAAGATCGACGGTGTCTTGAGCTTTTTCGATTAGCTCATAGACGCGAGTTTTATCACTGGAGTTAAGCTTTTTAGTCTCAAGGATAGAGTAAATTCCTTGAATACCGATCTTAACTTGCGAGAAGTCGCTCTTAATCGGAGTTTGCCAGCCCATAACCTCATCGTAAACCTGCTTTTGGTTCTTGAAGTGAAGTGTCTCTTTTAGCTCGGAAACGACAGGGCTATGGCAGCCTTTGGTATCTTGCATATCTTTATCCGCCCACGAGGTTCGTGCGCACGACCACATAAGATCGACGAAATTTCGTCCATCTTTATTTCTTTGGAAGTGCCAATCTTTCGCATCTCTCGGACCTTTGGCGGCATCGCCTGCGACTAGAGATTTTCTAGCAGGATCGATGTCGATCTTCCAGATGTGCGATCTTCTTTGAGTATCAAATCCCGCGTTATCTTGGAACTGAATAGCGTAGAAGTTCTCGCAGCTCATCATAAACGGCATGTGGCAAGATGCGCAGGTGTTGTCTTTATGCGTATCGGCTCTTGCGGCGATGTAGGCTTGCTCTTGGTGGCAATCTTTGCACTCTTTTGTGATCTTAGGCTTTGTATAAAACGCGCTCAAATAGCCCTGCTCTGAGTTGTAATTTACGCCCTTGACAGTTTTATCACCAACTACCGGTCCGGTGTTATCGTGCGGATCGTGGCAGGTTACACAGCGCATACCCTTCTCGTAGTGAGCGGTAAAGTAGGACTGAGAGCCTTCAGAGCCACATCCTGGTCCCATAGATTTAAATTTAGAGCTAAGAGACAGATCGGGATTTCCGTTGTTTAGCGGATTAGCACGAGCTAAATCAGGGCTATAGTTAAATCTTTGGTGACAGCGTTCGCAGTTTGAGGTTCTAAAATTTGTAGCACCGTCAAGGTGACCGCCCGCTCCATGGCACTCTTCGCAGGTGATACCCTTGGAGATAGTGTGCTTTTGAAGCTCTTTTGCGTTACCCAAAGCGGCATAAAATTCTTTCTTAGTTTTAAAATCGAATTTGAATGGGTGGCAGACTTCGCAATACGAGCTGTTTGCTTGGAAAAACATCGATTTTTTGTATTTCGCAGCATACGACGCAAGACCTCTTACGTAACCGCCGTTATCGCCATAATCGGCTAGAGTTTCCGGGAATTCCGGAACGATCTTTTTAATCTTTTTGACCGTCTCATCGTCTAAATTTAACGCCCAAGTCCTTTGGAATTGGTTGCCGCCGGCTACGATTTGACCGGTACCATCTCTTAGCAAGCCACCCTCTACGTGATAGGTTCCGCGTAGAAGCCATGCATCTACGTAGCCAAATTTTGTCCTTAGATGTCCCACGGTCGCATAAATTACGTCAGGGGTAATACCTTTTGGAAGGATCGACGCCGTATCTGGGCTAAATACCGGATCGGTTAGGTTGTTATTAACCTCCGGGTGCTCGCCCGGGAAGCGGATAGTAGTGGCGTGGCGCGATCTACTCCATGTCTCATACTGCGCAGGGTGGCACTCGCCGCATTTTTCAGGGCCTATGAATTTATTCGGAAATTGCAAAGAAGAGCCCGCAGGGATTCTATACATCATAGAGCTATAGCCCTTGCCGTCGTCTCTTTTACTCGCCTTTGAAAAGTCAAATCCATGCCCTTCCGCAAGCCACTCCAAACCTCGGTCGTGAACATCCATCTTACCAACCGTCTTACCGCCGTATTTGGTAAAAATCGGGTGATTTTTAAATAGCCAGTCATACATCTCTCGCTCTTCTACGACGTAGTCCTGCAAGGATATGACGCCTCTGCTTTGCAACGTGCCCTTAGGATTTGCGATGACATCGCGCGATTTTTGCGACATTTCCATCTCATGCCCCATGCCTTCATCAGCACAGGCTCCTGCGGCAAAAATGCTAATACAGGCTAGCGCGCCTAGTAGCATCTTATTCCATTTTTTCATGGCTCCTCCTTTGAAAATCGAAATTTTAAATTAGCAAAGTTCTACGCTCGAAATAATATCAACAAAAAAGGGTGAAAAAGGGAGAAATTTAATGAAATCTAAATTTAACGAAAAGAGATCGTAAATATCGCGCCTTCGTCGGAATTCGCAGCGCTTATGCTCCCCCCGTTTTTTTCGATTATCATCTTGCTCATATATAGTCCGAGCCCGCTGCCCTGCTGCTTTGTAGTAAAGTGCGGCTCAAAAATTTTATCTAGCTGCGCTTCATCGATGCGGCTTGCGTTATTTTCGATCGTGATTACCCGCTCGCCCTGCTTTAAAAACGAGCAAATTTTAATTTCACGCCGTTTAAGCGGTACGTCTAAAAACGCCTCCTTTGCGTTGTTTATGATGTTTATTAGCACCTGGATGAGCTCGTTTACGTTGCCGTAAAGGGTGAAATTTTCCTCTACCTGCACGCTTATGTCGATGACGTGCTTTTTAAGCGAGGCATTTAAAATTTTACGCGCCTGCTCGATCGCCTCGCCGGCGCTAAATTCCCTCTTCGGCATGTTTGGGTTGAAGAAATTTTTAAAATCCTCGATCGTATCGCTCATAAATTTCACTTGCTCGCCTGCGTCCCTAATGCCGCCTTCGAGCCTTTCTTTTGATAGCTTGCCCCGCTCGTTGTAAAGCTCTAAATTTATGAGCGTGGAGCTGATCTGCGATAGCGGCTGGCGCCACTGGTGCGAGATATTGCCGATCATCTCGCCCATGAGCGCGAGGCGGCTTTGATTTATCAGTAAAAGCTGAGTTTGCATCTTTAAAGTCGCGTTTTTTTTGTGAATTTTATAGATACAAAATATACAGATCAAAAACACCACAAGCAAGCTTAAGCCGCTAACGACAAACTCTTTGGTGTGATAGAGCAGAATGCTTTTTATCGGAATTTTAAAGCTTATCATCGCGATCGTATCGCCTAGGCCGCCTTTGAAATTTCCCACATCGCCGTAGAGCTCTTGCATCTTTTTAGGCGCTGCGTTGATGCTGTGGCACTCGGTGCACGAAGGCTGGGAGTTTGTTATCGGCAGGCTCAAAAGATATGAGGCGCCGCCTTTATCATAGATGACTCTGGAGTATTCTTTATATCTGTTTTCTTTAAAGCCCTCTAAAATTTCATTCTCAAACTCGCTTCCTTCGTGCTCGGGATTGAGCGGATCGGTAGCGACGAGCTTGTAGTCGTAGTTGATGTTTTCTTTGGCGAGCTGAATTTTATAAATTTCGCGCGTTATGTAGGTCGAGGACATCAGCCTCGGATCGAAAAATTCCTCGCTTAGAAGCTTTTTTTCCTTAAGCTCGTTTATTAGCGGGCGCTGCACGGTTGAGACGTAATCGCGCACCGCATTCATCGTATCTAGGATATAAAACGCCTCGCGCCTCGTGTCCTTTAGCGCGAGCTCGCGGTAGAAGTTAAAAACCAACGCCGTAATTACGATATATAGCAGCACGAAAACCGCTACGATAAATTTAAATTTATACTTCAAAGAGATACCCCACCGCATATAAATTTTTGATCACATCCTTGCCGATCTTGCGGCGTAGCTCTTTGACGATCGCCTTGATCGCCTCCTTGCTAGGCTGCTCGAACTCCCACATATAGTCAAATAGCTGCTCGTAGGTTACGGTTTGATTTTTGCGCGCTAAGAAGTATTCCAAAAGCTTGCTCTCGCTTTTGGAAAGATGACAGGCGCTGTCTTTGACGTAGATGATCTTTTTGGCAAAATCATACTTCAACTCACTGCTTATGCTAAATATCGGCGCGTGATTTATCAGCTCCGCAGCGACGTCTTGCAGCGCCTTTATAAAGGCGTTTTTGTCGTACGGCTTAGGCAGATACCTAGTGATCTTAAGCTCCACCGCCCGCCACAGATACTCCTGCTCGGTGTGGCTCGAAAGTATCACGATCGGCACCGAGATACCCACGGCACGGATCTTTTTAACGACCTCAAGCCCATCCATATGCGGCACGCCGATATCAAAAACCAGCGCGTCGTACGAGCCGCTCATCGCCTCATCAAGCGCCTCCAGCCCGTCCTTAACCCCCACTACTTCGCCGAAAAACAGCTGTAGCGATTCGGTTATATTTTTTAAAATCCCGGGCTCGTCCTCTAGGCAAAGAACCCTTTTATTGGACAAAACGTCCAATAATTCGTAATCTTGCATACTCTATCCGCCTCCAAGCTTAGCGCATTTCATTCTTAATTATCTCTTAAATATAACTCGCTTAAATTATATAAATTTAGCATTAAACTAACGTTAAAAAAATATACCAAAGCGGTTTGCGCGCAAATTTAAACCTCAAACCGCCTATGTGCAAGCTTTGCGCCTGCATAAGTCGGCTTAAAAGATCACAAGAACGTAAAAAGGTGGGGCGATAAGCTTGATATTAAATTTACCACCTCGCAGGCGACAGATGAAAGACGGTAAAATTTTATTTGAGAGGTGCTTGCATATGCATTTCGCAGACAAAGACAATCAAATCATAAAGATCTATTAGCTCCGCAGCTCGGCGGGATAGAATTTAAAATTTAGCCCAAGCCGGGCATGCTAAAGTTAATGTGAATGCTCCATCTTTGAGTGATCCATGCCACCGTGATCCATGTTCTCCATCGAGCCATGATCCATATGCGAATGATCCATCCCCTCCATCGAACCCATATCGTGGCTCATCCCACTCATCGAGCCATGATCCATCATAGAATGATCCATGCCACTCACACCTGGATCGGTCATTCCAAAAATCATCGCGACGTGTCCTAGCACCAAAAATACAATCAGCGCCAAGAAATGAAATTTAAGCCTAGCTCTAAATTCCGCTCCTTTTGCGATAACTCCGAGCTCCAAAAGTAGCAGCACCAGCGCAGGCAGCGCCGCCGCTACGTATGCCGCCAAAGCTAAGGTGTCCGCAGCGCCACGTAAATGAATGACGGGCAAAATTTTAACCGCTACGTAAATAATTAATATCGTAAAATAAGCGCCGAGAATGATGCTAAGGCATTTATTGATTTTTAGAGCCAAAGAGCCCTCCTTTGCGCGGTACAAGCTGAAAAATTCGCTCGCTACTATCGCTTCTGCTAAGCCCATCGGCACCGCCATAAATAAAATCAAATTCCACGGCTGATTTGCCATCAAAAGTTCCATGTAATTCGTCATTGCCATGTTTTCTCCTTATTTTGGTTTAAAGGGCGTAATTCTAGCAGCTTTCGGTAAAAAATTTTAAAACAATAGATAAGATTAAGTGCGCCTTTAATCTTATCTTTCCGCAAAATGATTTGAACTGCGTCTTAAAGCTCGCTCACAAATATTAAATTTATCTCGCTTTACACGCCGCCTCTTCGTATCTAACGTGAAATTTAGAAAATTTATATTTGCAGATGCAGATACATTAAATTTATCCGAAACGCTTTAAATTCCGTAAAATTTCAGTTTTGTAAAGATAAAATTACGAAATTTTTTAAAAGGATTTAAAATGAAAAATGCTCTTTTATTCGCCTGCGCAGCGCTGTTTGTATGCGCTTGCTCCGCTCCAGAGCATCCAAAGCCAGGCGTTTCGCATTGCAGCGAACCCAAAATGGACGAGGCGTCACATCAGATGATTCAAATTTGCGGCGAAAGCGAGGATCCGCAAATCGAAAATATGCAGTGCAACGAAAACGGACTTTGCTTCGGCACCGCAAAAATCAGATAGCCGAAGCGTCTTGCGGGTGCCAGCGCTAAATTTAACTATTTTAAAGCCGAAACCGAACGCCCGCAAGCGGTCTAGGCCGCGCTTTAAAATTTTAGCCAGCAGTTTAAATTTAGCTCCGCTTCACGCGCGCCGATACATTTTATCTATACTTAATTTTTAGCTGCGTCCGCCGATTGATCGAGCTGCTCTTGGCGCGATGAAATTTTAAAATTTCATCGCCAAACATGGCGCGTAATTAGGATTTAAAAGTAAACGCGGCTCAAATTTCATAAGTTTAAAATTTTAAAGCGATATGCAATTTAAAATTTCAGGTCTCTCACATGCTAGCCGGTGCAAAATTTCGCGCAAGCTCAAAATCCGCGCCAGGCAATTTTGTGCCGTTGCAAAATTTCTAGATCGCTTCCGCTAGGCAGGATTTTTGGCAGTGCAGATGGAGGCGCGAAATCTGTGCCGTGTAATCCCACGCGGATCACACCCATCCAAATTCCTATGCTGTGCGCCAAGGCTCATAGCCTAATCTCGCTACAAGATCGTTTGCGAAATGGCGCAGTATCCTTAGTCGCATAGCTGTAGCACAGTTTTACTCGCTGCATAGCCGAGGTCCGTAGCTGCAGTGCTAAAAGCGTGAAATTCTTTGCCGTGCGGTAGGAGTTCTCAGAGCAAAAAAGGCGCGGTATCCTCTACCGGCGGTGCTAGTTTATAGTCTCTAACTCGCGCCTTAAAATTCCGCTTCAAACTCATTACTTAAAATTTCGTCTCAAAAAAATCGCGTATGAGAAATTCCGCTTTATCTTTACGGCTTAAAATTTCGTACGGATTGCACCGAGCAAAATCTCGTCACTGCGCGACGCAAGCTTAAAATTTCAGCGGTGAGCTCGTAGCGATATTAAATTCTGCTTCACTATTACGACTTAAATTCTATCACAAGCCTGCAGATTTAAAATTTTACTTCAAACGACGCCGTGAAATTTCTACCCTCCCTAGGTAGATATCTCTCGATGCCTGCGCCGCTCGCACTTAGCGGCGCGCTATTCTTTGCCGATAGAAATTCCGCGCGCAGGGCGCCTGCCACAGCCCATAGAAAATAAAGTGCGCCGCCTGCTCGATCGCCGCCTCTAAAAATTTTAAGCGACCGCAAAATTTTAAAATTTAAAAGCAGCCTGCGATTAAGCCGATTTTTATAAATTTGGATTTGCTTTGTAGCGGCGCAATCTATCGAGTAAGGCGCAACCATAAGTTAAGCAGCTAACTTTACGTCAGCTGCTTAAACATTTCGATCTGCTCCTTCGTAAGCTCGATCAAATCATCGTTTGCGTATTTAAGCGATGTCTCCAGACTTGCGATGAGCTCCTTACGGACGAAGCTCACGCTAAAAAGCGTCGCCCAAAATCGCGCTCCGCTGCCAGTGCTCGGATCCTCCAAGACCGCTCTAATCGCAGCTACCGCAGCAGCATCGTCCGCTGCGCCTAGCACCTCGTCCACGAGTGGATATTCACCTGCGCCGTCACCCTCGTTTAGCGAGCGCAAAAGCGGCTCAAGCGCCTCGCCACAGGGATTATCACGCAAAAATTCCCGCACCGCGCGAAACTCTGCCGCGAGCTGATCCGAAAGCTGCGCAGGCATCGGCTGATGAAGTCTCAAAAAGTCTAATGCCGTTTGCTTGTCCATAAAATTCCTTTTAAATGATATGCGCGATTGTAGCTAATTTTGGATTGCAAAGAGATAAATTTACTCTAATTTATCAGCTACTTCCGTCATAAATTATCAATAATCTTAAATAATTAGATAGTGATTTTGTAGTGGCTTTTAGGGGCGATTTTCGATGGGCTTTGCGCGGATTACAAAATAAAATTCCAAAATTTTATCCAAACAAAAAAGCCCCCGCGAAGTGTAGGGGCTTACAAGCTCGATCTGTTTAGTCTGGCAGAATTTAGCAGACTAAGAAGGATTATTCCTCGATCTTGCCGGTTTTGATGCGGCGCTCGTAGATTTCGCGCATCTCTCTGATGTCATTTTTGACCTCGAATACGCCGTGCCAATGCGAATAATCAGGTCCGCCCATTAGCGCGCCTTGGCGCATTCTGCGACCCTCGTGGTGCCATGAAACATAGTAGATTCGCTGGAACGCATCCGCCCAAGGATCGTCTTTTAGAAGTTTCTTTTCCTTAAGCTCTTTTAGCATCTTAGTCGCTTCGTCGTTGTAAACGTTATATAGAAGTACCTGCTTATCGCCCACCTCAAAGAAATTATTCGTGTGGGTGCTTGCGTGGCACTCTTTGCAGACTTGCTTCATCTCGGCACGCGCTGCCTCAGGACCGTTTAGGTTACCCGCCAAAGGATTACCAACGTTTAGTTTGCCAGTATTTAAAAACTCGCTTACCGCGGTCTCATTACCGCCGGTGCGTAGATTGCTCTTAGGCTGCCACAAATTCCACTTCAAGCGTTGAGATACGTTGTGAGTGGAGTTTAGATCGCCCACACCGCCGCTAATATGGCAGGTTGCACATGTAGGGGCGCGGTAGTCAGGAACCGCCCAAGTACCAGGAGCGCTATCGAATTTCCACTCATTGCCTTCAGCGTTAAATACGTGTCCGTGCATTGAGTTGTTGTAAATTTCGATATCCGGATGATCAGGTCCTAAGTGGCAAGATGCGCAAGCAGCAGGCTTACGAGCTTCAGCAATCGAAAATTTATGACCCGAGTGGCACGATTTGCATCCGCCTACGCTACCGTCCGGATAAACCGTACCGATGCCGTAAACGGGCCAGGTCTCTTTGGTAGGCTTGTTATGCTCATCCATTTTAACGACGCTACCGTGGCATTGAGAGCAGCCGGTAATATCAGGCGCATGTTTAAGATCAGGGATATCACGTCCTTCGTAGTGATACATTAGATCAACTATTCCTTTGTTGGCTTGCATCTGCATAGCACCTCTTGCGTGACCGCTGTTTTCAAACTCTTTAACCTCGTTGCTGTGGCATTTAGCACAGGTTTTTGGGCTAACTAGCACCGAAATATGATTGTCTGTGTCTTTCGGATGCGGCTCTTTAGCTGCCATAGGGCTATCTGCTGGCTGCGAGTGGCAGTCGGTACAGCTAACGCCTACGTGAGCGTGGCGACTCATCTTCCAATCCGCAACGACGCCCGGAGTTTTTTCGGCATGGCACTCGACACAGCGTCTAGCTAGCGGCGTAAGCTGCCTATTTACCTTTAAATTCTTCGTAAGACTAACGTTTACGGAATTGCTTACGTTCGCGTCCGACGCGGACATATTCGCATGCTGCGCGGGCATTTCTGCGAATGCAAACGATGCGATACAGGCTATTAAAATAGCGACTTTTTTTAGCATTGCTTCTCCTTTACTTGGTTTTGTTATTTTCTCGGTTGTATTTATCCCAATATTTGGTAATCTCTATACCCATATTTTTGTGACCGACGTTTTCGTGGCACTGTACGCAGGTTTTGCCGGTAGTGCCCGCGAAATAATCCCTATGCGCGAGCCAGGCTTTATTTACTTGATTATTTTGCTCTTTTAAATTTCGATGGCAGCTCAGACAGCCGCTCTCATAAACGAAATGATTTCGCTCCTTGCGTTTTTCTTGCCAGTCGATCTTATCGGCATCGGTAAAGACCGTCTTGTAGACATCATTTGCGGAGGTTAGAGCCTTGGTCCAAAGATACATAAAGGTATTTTCATGAGAGACGTGACAGGCGACGCAATCGGCCTTGAAGCCTTGCGGGTTATTGCCGCCGTGAATGTCGTTGTGAAAGGCGTTTGCCATCGGCTGCATCGTATGACAGGATACGCAGAATTTATCGGTGCCCGTAAGGTGAACCATCTCCGCAATCCCAAGAGAAAGTATCATTCCTATAAGCACACAAGCGCCCACGAGCAGCACAAGAGTTTTCTTTTTCATAGGTTTCCTTGATTTTAAAATTTCTTCGCAAAATTTTTAGTATTTGATAATTCGAAAAGTGGTATTTTATTATAAAAAGATTAAAAGCCGCTTATTTTCTAGCCTTTTGTTAAAATTTATTAAATGAAGATAAAATTTTAAACTAAGTTTTTAGTTTAACGGAATATAATCCATTAAAATTTCAATACAAGGAGAGATCATGAAAACGATCCAAGTGGCTGAGATTACAAAAGTAGTCAGCGAGCTTTGTAAAAAAGCCTGTTATCAAGTCACGCCCGATATGCGCGCGGCGTTTGAGAAAGCGCGCGAGAACGAGACTTCGCCCATCGGCAAAGATATCTTAGGCAAGCTCTTACAAAATGCCGATTTAGCGGCGAAAGAGGTTGCACCAATCTGCCAAGATACCGGTATGACGGTGGTTTTTGTCGAACTCGGTCAGGACGTGCATATCGAGGGCGGATATTTGGAGGATGCTATCAACGCAGGCGTTGCGGACGGCTACGTAGGCGGCTATCTGCGTAAATCCGTGGTCGCAGAGCCGCTTTTTGAGCGCAAAAACACTACAAACAATACCCCTGCGGTCATCAATACCCGCATCGTCCCAGGCGACAAGCTTAAGATTAAAGTAGCTCCTAAGGGCTTTGGCAGCGAAAACAAATCCGTACTAAAAATGCTCGTACCGGCGGACGGTATCGAGGGGGTAAAAAAGGTATTTTTAGAGGCGGTCAAATACGCAGGCCCTAACGCCTGTCCTCCGATGGTCGTAGGTGTTGGTATCGGCGGCACGATGGATAAGGCGGCGCTTTTAGCCAAACAAGCCGCGGTTCGCTCGATCGACAGCAGAAATCCCGACGAGCGCTACGCCAAGCTAGAGGATGAGTTACTGGAGATGGCTCGCGCTACGGGCGTCGGTCCGCAGGGTTTGGGCGGCATAAACACCGCCGTTAAGGTAAATGTAGAGTGGTATCCGACCCACATAGCGGGGCTTCCGGTCGCCGTTAATATCAACTGCCACGCGGCTCGCCATGCCGACGCCGAACTATAAGGAGGAAATCATGTCAGAAGTTAAAAGAATTACCGCACCTTTCGATAAAAGCGTAGTAAAAAGCCTAAAGGCGGGCGATAACGTCCTAATCAGTGGCACCATCATCGCAGCTCGCGATGCAGCGCACAAGGCTCTAACCGAAACCCTCGCTCGCGGCGAGAAGCTACCCGTAAACTTAGCCGGCGAGACTATATATTACCTGGGACCAACCCCTGCCAAACCCGGTCAGGCAATCGGTGCTGCAGGGCCTACGACTAGCGGACGCATGGACAAATATACTCCTACGATGATAAACGAAGTAGGCATCAACGGCATGATCGGCAAGGGCTACCGCTCTGAGGCCGTCGTCGAAGCGATGAAAAAATCTGGCTGCGTCTATATGGTCGCTATCGGCGGAGCGGGCGCGCTGATTAGCCAAAGTATCAAAAAATACGAAGTGCTAGCCTACCCCGAGCTCGGCCCCGAGGCGGTCGCGAGGCTGACCGTCGAGGATTTCCCGGCTATCGTAGCGATCGACAGCGAGGGCAACAACTTCTACGAAGTAGGTCAGGCGCCTTATAGAAAAATCTAAATTTTGCTAGCGACGTCCGCGCAGTGCTTTTGCGGCGCGGGCGTTCGTAAATTTATCGGCGTTCGCTTGGGCGCCCTAAATTTCGCAACATAATCTGCGGCGTTTATTTTGCGAAATTTTACGACTCGGCGTAGTAAAATTTTATAGCGAATTTAAAGCGCGCCCGTAAAATTTTATCTCTCTTACGGCACGGAATTTTAAAATTTCGTGCCGCTTAAATTTCTACAGAAATTCCGCCTTCGCTCCATTTAAACAATCAGCCGCTAAAATTTAGCCGCAAATTTATCCAAGTCTAAATTTTAAAATTTCGTCGCCGTTCGTAAGCAAATTTAAAGCCCGCAAGCGTCATAATCCATCTTAAATTTAAAAGGGGCAAAATGAGCGCAAGCGAGCTGGAGCAGATCAGGCTGGGGCTTTTGTATAAGGCGAAAAGAAATACGATCTTCGCGGCGGCGTGCATGCTCGGCTACGGTGCGTTTTCGGTATGCAAACTGCGCGACGGAGGAGGCATGGCGGATTTGTTGCCGCTTATCGGATTATTCGCGGTTGTTCTTATAGTAGCCGTTTTGTGCGATGAAAGCTCCATAAAAGCTAAGATAATCTACGCTGCCTGCCTTTTTGCTATGAGCCTATTTCTAAACGATTTACAAAATCGCCCCACGATTTCCAAATATATCTTACTCGCGATTATAATTTTAATCTTGGCTGCTTATAGCTTATTCGTATTATTTAGAATCTTTAAACAAGATTATTCGGCAAAATTTCGGCGCGCTTTTAAAGAGCACTATCTAATGCCTTATTTTAAGGCGTTCGGCTACCGATATGAAATTTCAGGCGATATCGATCCCGCCAAACTCAAGCTCTCCGGGCTCTTTTTTCGACTAGACAGATACTCATACGGCAACGACAGGGTCTCGGGCGTTTATGACGGCGTGAAGTTCGCATTTTGTGACGTAAGTTTATTTAATAGATTTTCGGAAAGCGAAATCCTCGGCACCTTTTTCTACGCGGAATTTAACAAACGCATAAGTGCCAAAACCCTGATTTTTCCCGCTCGCGCCGGCGCGCCGAACACCCGCGGGCTAAAGAGGATCGATATGGACGATGCGGAGTTTAACGCCGCCTTTGCCGTGTATTGCGAGGACGCGGCGGGCGCGATGTATATTTTAACGCCCGCCTTTATGCGCAGGCTCTTGCGCTTCGCAGGCGCCGTAGCCGCGCCCGTCAGTCTTAGCTTTTTAG
>CAUUSU010000010.1:0-14783 GCA_963547835.1 uncultured Campylobacter sp. | reverse complement strand
TTTCGCTGGGCGACATCGTAAAATTTTTCACCTTCGGCGAGATAGACGAGACCAAACAGCTCATCTTGCTGCAAATGCGCCTGCCGCGCCTCGTGCTTGGAATTTTAATAGGCGCGCTACTGGCAACTTCAGGGGTGGTGGTGCAAAGCGTATTTTTAAACCCGCTTGCGGACCCTTACATCATCGGCATCGCCTCGGCAGCGACTTTCGGCGCGGTCATAGCTTACCTGCTGGGGCTTAGCGACGTTTTTTACGGAATTTTTGCATTTTTGGCCGCCAGCGGGCTTTCGCTCGTGATCTTTAAGCTCGCGGCTCACACCCGCTCGATCTCTACTCTGCTGATCGTAGGCATCGCCGTATCGTCGTTTTTGGGCGCATTTACATCCTTCGCGGTCTATCTAATCGGAGAGGATAGCTTTAGGATTACGGCGTGGATGATGGGCTATCTAGGCGGAGCAAACTGGCAAAAGATCGCGCTTTTACTGCCGCCGCTGCTGTTTTGCATGGCGTATTTTTATGCGAAGCGCCACGAGCTAAATATCATCTTAAACGGCGACGAGGAGGCGAAGTCACTGGGGCTCAATGTCGAGAGGTCCAAAAAGAGCCTACTCATCGTCTCCTCGCTCATCATCGGCTTTTCGGTCGCGTTTACGGGTATGATAGGCTTCGTGGGGCTCATCATTCCGCACACGCTTCGCATGGCGCTTCATACGGCGAGCAACGCCGTGCTGATCCCTGCTAGCGCGCTTACCGGCGGAGTTTTTTTGGTTTTTTGCGACGTAATCGCTAAAAACGCCCTCTCGCCGGTAGAAATTCCAATCGGCGTGGTGACCTCCTTTTTCGGCGCGCCCTTTTTTCTATACCTCGCGTTTAGGAAGCATGCATGAAAATTTCGGCGCTAAACTTCAGCTACGGCAAGCGGGCGATCTTGCGAGGCATCGAGTTAAATTTAAAGCGAGGTAAATTTTACGGGATTTTGGGTCCTAACGGCTGCGGCAAAAGCACCTTGCTAAAAAACATATTGCAAATTTTAAAGCCCGCAAGCGGCATCATCGAAATAAACGGCAAAAAAGCAAGCGAATATAGCCTCAAAGAGCTTGCCGCGCTCATCGGCTTCGTGCCGCAAAAAACAGCCCTCGCAGCCGCGCTAAACGTGAATGAAATTTTACTTGCGGGCAGATTTTGCCGCCTAAAAAGCGCATTTAGCGGCTACGATGCGAGCGACCGCGACAAGGTAGAGCAAATCGCCGAGCTTTTGGACGTGAAGAAATTTTTAAATCGCAGCGCGTTTGAGCTAAGCGGCGGCGAGTTCGGGCGCGTGCTGCTTGCCAGAGCGCTCGTAAGCGAGCCTGAAATTTTACTGCTCGATGAGCCCACGGGCGCGCTTGATATGAACTACGCGATCGAGGCGATGAAGATCTGCGAAAATTTAACTAAAACGCTAAATTTAACGAGCGTCATCGTGCTGCACGATCTAAATTTAGCCTCGCTTTTTTGCGATGAAATTTTGATGCTAAAAGATGGCGCAGTGAGGTATCGCGGTAGTGCGAGCGAGCTTTTCACGCCGCAGATCATAAAAGAAATTTACGGCTTTGACGCCCTGATAGTCGAAAATTTGGGAACCAAATTTATCTTACCGCAAAAGGAGAAAATGTGAAAAAAATTCTTATAGCTTTGCTTTCAGCGAGTTTTGCGCTCGCCAAAGGCCTGGTAGTGCTCGACCCCGCCGCAGTCGAGATCATCTACGCTTTAGGCGCGCAGGATCAGATCGCTGCGATCGCCACTACTTCGATGAGCAAGATCCGCCCGGAGACAGAAACCGCGAAACTACCTAGCGTAGGCACCTACGTCAAGCCGAATATGGAAAAGATCGTCGAGCTTAAGCCCGATCTGGTCATCACGAGCTTTCACTCCGCAGGTGTTAGCGAGGATCTGAAAAAGCTAGGACTTAAGAGCCTTGCGATGGATGCAAACTCCACCGCAGACATCTGCCAAAACATAAAGAAGGTTGCGGCCATCGTAAAAAAAGAGGGCGAGGCGGATAAAATTTGCGCACAGATGGACGGCGTCTTTGCGAATAAAACGGCTCTTCGCGGCAAAAAAGTAGCGCTATTTTTCGGCTCAAACGCTACTATGGCTTTCAATGACAAAACCCTCATCGGCGACATTTTCGCTCGTCTAGGCGCTAAAAACATCGCGGACGGCCTAAAGGGCAGCACGCCTTCGGTATCTGCAGAATACATCTTGGAGCAAAACCCAGATATAATCGTCGTCGTGGGCGGTGAGACGGAGGATTTTTTAAAGGCAAATCCGATCCTTAGCAACACCAAAGCGGTAAAATCGGGCAAAATTTTAAAAGCTCCGACGCTCATATTGCGCGGAAGCCCGCAGATCGGCGAGATGGTGGATGAAATTTACGCGGAGGCAACGAAATAGATGTTTAAAGAACGCATTAAATCCCACCACCGCTCCAAGCTTTTCGAGAGCGTCTCCGCGAGCGAAAACGAGCTGTTCGACGCGCTGGAGCAGCCCGCGAAAGACAGCGACTGCGTGATCTATCTGCACGTGCCGTTTTGCGACAACATCTGCTCGTTTTGTTCGATGATGCGCTCCAAACTCGGCGACGAGCTGGACGAATACGCTAAATTTTTGATACGCCAGATCAAAGACTACGGCGAGATGCCCTACTTCGACACCAAAAAGATCAAAAGTATCTACTTCGGCGGCGGCACGCCGAGCGTCTTTAGCGAGACGCACTTCGAAAAGGTTCTGGGCGCGCTGCATAAAAATTTTAAGATCGCAGAGGACTGCGAGATCAGCGTAGAGACCACGCTGCATAATTTAGACCTGCAAAAGGCGCTTGCCTTGCAAAGCTTCGGCGTAAACCGCTTTAGCATCGGCGTGCAGACCTTCAGCAGACAGGGGCGCGCGCTTTTAAACCGCGTGCATAAGCCCGCTCGCGCAATCGAGCGACTGAAGGATCTTAGAGAAAAATTTGACGGCATGCTCTGCTGCGACATCATCTACAATTTCCCGGGCGAAAGCGTGGAGGAAGCGCTAGAGGACGCGCGCTATGTAGATGAACTAGGTCTAGATAGCGCTAGCTTTTACTCGCTGATGTTTTTCGAAGGCTCGGAGTTATCCAAAAAGATCGACACCTCCTACTACGATCTGCCGACTGATAAAAAGCTGCACCACGCTTTCGCAGAGGCGCTGCTGCAAAGCGGGAATTTCGAGGTTTTGGAGCTTACCAAACTTGCTCGAAAAGGTCGCGATAACTACGGCTACATCAAGCTAAGTCACAAGGGCACGGATATCCTGCCTATCGGCAACGGCGCGGGCGGACACGTAGCGGGCTTCGGAATTTACGGCGTGTCGGGGCACAAGATGATCTCGCGAATCGATGAGCGCGAGGCAAAATATAGCGTGCTAAACAACCTGTTTCAATACCCGATCGTAAGCTTAAACGAGCTAAAAGAGGCTCTGAGTGCGAGCATTTACGACGAAGCGGTGCAAAAGCTCAAAGAATTTGAGAACTGGGGGCTTTTGGAGCTAAAAGATCAAAGATCGATCTTGAGCTTGGATGGAATTTTTTGGGGCAACAACATCAACGAAGAGATAGCAAACATTATTAGAAAGGATTTTGTATGAAAAAAATCGTGCTTTACACCTCACAAACGGGTAACACGAAAAAGGTGGGCGACGCGATCGCCGAGCAACTGGGCTGCGAGAGTCTAAATTTCCGCGACTTTGAGGGTGAGGTCGATGACTACGACTTTATAACCTTGGGCTTTTACGTCGATAAGGGCGAGGCCGAGGCGAAATTTACGCGCTTTTTACGCAAAATTCACGACAAGAAGCTTGGCGTTTTCATGACGCTGGGCGCGGAGCCGGACGGCGAGCATTCGCGCAAGTGCCTGGATGCCTTTGAAGAGGGGCTTAAGGCAAACGGCAACGAGATCGTAAGGGAGTTTGCCTGCCAGGGCGCGATCGATCCGAATCTACTTGAAACGATGCGCAAAATGGCGGCCGGCGGCAACTCTCCCCACCCTATCACTCCCGAGCGACTTGCGCGCTGGGCGGAGGCTGCGAAACACCCCGACGAGAAAGATTTAGCGGACGCAAAGGCTGCCTTTGCGGGGATAAAGTAAAATTTAATCGTGTCGCGCCGCCTAAATACTGCGCGACGCGAACAAAATCAAATAATTACCCGCCTCCTCCCGCGATTTACGCGATTTAAAATTTTATCTTTGCTAAATTTGAACGACGAATTTCATTCCTACAAGCAAATTAGCCGCCGCAGAAGCAGGTTTTGCTCTATAATTTAAACGATAAAATTTTATTTCGCGCGCAGCAGATCAAATAATGCCGCCGACCTTGCGCCGCAATGCGCGCTCTTAGCGCGAAGCCCGCTTTTGCGAGCGACCGACCCGCGAATACCGCGGTCGTGCCGTCATCCAAGACACTGCCCGCCATTTTGCGACGGCCTGAGCGCAAAAATCCGCTTCTGCGAGCAACCAGCCTGCGAGCGCTACGGTCGCGATCATCGGCTACACCTGTCGCCACGCGCCGTAGGTGCCGTCGTCGGGCGACGCCTCCGCCGCGCGACAACTTATCTATCGCCGCTCATTACCGCACCGCCGCAGCGGTGCGGAGCGTGAGCATAAAAATATTTTAGGCGTACTCTCAAGAGGACATCACCGAGCTTAATAAATTTTAGTGCGGTACTTTTACTATGCACTCGTAAGCATAAATAAAATTCTTTAGTAAAAATTTTTAAGACAAAAATAGCAAAAGATTTGCAAGCAACGGATAAAATTCCATTATGGCTAAGATTCCATTGTGATCGCAATCATATCTGTTCTATCTGCCCATAGCTTTTTAAATTTCGCTTTTTGCCTCACTTATTGTTTTGTTTAATTTCGCAGCAAATTCCTCCTTGCTTATTTCTTTAAACGCTTCGTTTGGTACGGCGATAAAAAGACTTCCTTCCAGCAAAATTACCAAAAAATCGCGCTCCATTACCACCTCACAAAATTCCGCATCGTAAATGAGCGTATCTCGCTCACTTACTAATATAAATTGCCCCTTTAAATCGTCTGAAATTTCAATGCTAAAATCGCCGAAAGTGACATTTTTATTCTTATCATATATCGCGGAATTTAGTAGCCACGATCTAACGCAAATAGCGTAAATATAAAAAACTGCGCAAGCAGTAGGCAAGATCGCTCCTAAGCTCTTTATCCAGGACTTATCACCATAGTACTTGCGTACAAACTCTATCCAATCGTCCTCAAAAATAAAAAGGCAAGCCGAAAACGCAAAAGCGAAAAGCAAATCTGTCGCGCAGACGGCGCGGATGAACTTGCTCCCTTTATAAATTCTGCGCGAAATTCTAGTTCTCATTTTAGCGAATTTCCGGTTATCTTGCAGCAAGTAAGAAATCAGCATATCTTTCCTTTAAAATTTTGCTTATTTTAGCCAAAATAAAAAGATCTGTAAAATTACATTGCATGCTGCGTTTGCGCCTCTTCGGCGATACGGCCAGTAGATAGAAGGACACTACTAATGCAAGCGGTAAAAGGGCAAGCTAAATTTAATAAAATTCCTACCGAAGGAGGAATTATGAAAAACACGGCATTCATCACGGGCGCTGCGAACGCCGCCGTCATCCAATACACCGATCGTCGCCTTACGACGGCCTGAGCGCGAAAAACCCGCTTCCGCAAGCAAGTGGCCTGCGAGCGCTGCGGTAGCGATCATCGGCTACCCCTGTCGTTACGTGCCGTAGGCGCCGCTGTCAGACACCGTCCGACCGCCGCGCGACAACCATCTGCTGCCGCTCATCACCCCGTCACGCGACAACCTGCCGCCGCTAATCTCTCCGCCGCTTTGTCGCTGTACCGAATCCAAACCGAACCGCTAAATTTTAAATTCTACAAAAGTCTCATCGCACATAAATTTTAATTCGGCAAATGCGCAAAATTTAGGTAAAATTCCATCCAAACGCTTTGACGGTCAAAATTTAAAGGGGCGAAAATGACGAATTTCGAGAGAGCGAGGCGATTATGGAGTGGATGATAGATTCGCCAAAACTCGATGCGAAGCTATGGGTGCTCGGCGAGGCGTACTATTCGATTAACTGCGACTATCTGCTACCTGTGTACTTGCAGTATCCAAACTACGCGCAAAGGCCGCAGGAGGACTTTTTGAAGCCCTACTTCGAGCTATACCTAGCGGGACAGCAGATCGCGTTTGAGCGCGGCGAGGTCGTGGTTTTCACGCACTAAATTTACGCGGGCAAAGAAAGCGAATGGGCGCTCGCAAGCGACTAAAATTTGAGCTTTTTAAACAATAAAAAGTGAGCAACGCTCACAAATGGCTGAAATTTAAGCTCAGCAACTATGAGCGCAAATGCTTATCACATATCCAAAAAAGCCTGCGTCTTAATCGAGTATCTAGCAGGTTGCCTGCGTTGCATCAAATCACTTAAAATATTTCTGCTTTGCGTAGCCACTGCTTTCAGCGCTTTACTGAAGCAAAATCTCCACACATCGTTGATGTTTGGATAATTAAATTTCTTCCATCACCCTGCTGCCCTCACTTTGTATGAGGTACCCAAATAATTTACTTGCACTAACGCTTGCTAGTTAGAATTTATCTAAATTTTAAAGAGGAATTTTGACGCAGAATTTTATGGAATTTTGCTGCCGCAAATCTCGCAAGCGATAAAATTCTATCGATTTACGCTCTTAAATTTACTCAAATCGCCGCCTGTTTTATAAAATTCTTCAGCGTCGATCATAGTGCCGTCGGGCAGCTTGCAAACGGTGTAATCCACGCCGTTGCCGTCTTTGCGAACGATCAACTCACCACCGTTTTTGATACAAAAATCCCCCGCAGCGCTAGCCTCTGCGCTCACCGAAGCGAAAGCACCCGCCACAAGCGCTACTGCAAAAAATCTCTTAAAACTCATTTAAATCCTTTCGTTTAATTTTGCCCGTTTTTAGGGTTAAGCTTAAATTTAGGCGCCAGATACGCTAAGCAACCTGCGCCTAAATAAATAACCGCTTTCCATCCTCGAACACCGATAATAGCGTTTTGCATGTTAAATCCTACCTAATAAATCCCAGCGGCACCAAGTCCGTTCGCCGCTGTAAAATCAAAGCAATCGAACTTCATCCAATATAAAATTTTAACATCATAAATTTTGTCTTCAATAAAATTCTAGCAGCGAAATCCAAGTCGCATCAAAGCTATTTCTGCTGTAAAATACCGGATATAAAAGCGAGGACTATGGCAAATACCAGCTTAGCGGCAAGGCAAGCGCGGATCCTAAACAATCTCGTCTATAAGCGCGAGCCGCGCTCAAACCCTCTAAATTTAACCGCCGCTAGCCGTTTTTGCGCGCAAACTCGCTCATAAAAGCGACTAGTTTTTCAACGTCCTCGTAGTTTATCGCGTTGTAGATCGAGGCGCGGATGCCGCCTAAGACGCGGTGTCCTTTAAGCCCGATCATCCCCTCCGCCTCCGCCTGCGCGACGAAAACCGGCTCAAGCGCGGCGTCTGCGATATTAAAGCTCACGTTCATCAGGCTGCGGCTAGTTTTTTGCGCGTGGCCGCGGTAGAAGCCGCCGCTAGCATCGATCGCGCCGTAGAGTAGCGCCGCTTTGCGCTTGTTGCGCTCATGCATCGCCGCGAGCCCACCGATCTCGTCCTTGATCCAGCCGAGCATTAAATTTAGCATGTAAATTCCGAAAGTATTCGGGGTGTTGCTCATCGAGTCCGCGTCCGCCTGCGTCTTGTAGCGCAGGATCATCGGCGTTTTGGGGTTTGCGCGATCCAGCAGATCCTTGCGGATCGCCACCATCGTAACGCCCGCGGGGCCGCCGTTTTTCTGAATGCCGCCGTAAAACATCCCCACGCTGCTAAGATCCACGGGGCGCGAAAACAGATCGCTCGAGCTATCGACTACGAGCGGGCAGGCGCACTGCGGTAGCTGCGGATACTGCGTGCCGTAGATCGTGTTGTTCGAGCAGATGTAGCCGTAGTCGGCGTCGTCAGAGAATTTAACCTCGGGGATGCGGTCGAATTTGCTCTCCTCGCTGCTTGCGACCACGCGGTAGTTTATGCCGAGTACGCCCGCCTCCTTGATCGCCTTGCTCGTCCAGTTACCCGTGTTGGCGTATTCTGCGACGCCGCCTGCGTATAGGTTCATCGGCACCTGCGCGAACTGAAGGCTCGCTCCGCCTTGTAAAAACAAAATCGTAAAATCATCCGAAAAGCCGTAGAGATCGCGCACGCGATCCATCGCACTATGTAAAACTTCCTCAAAAATTTTAGTGCGGTGCGAGATCTCCATTATCGAAAATCCGCGCCCTGCGTAGTTTAGCAGCTCCTCTTGCGCCTGCTTTAGCACGCCCAGCGGGATGGTGCTAGGTCCTGCGCTAAAATTTAAAATTCTATCCATTTTGCCTCCTTTAGATGATTTTCGCGTTTTTGCTGAGCTGCTGCGAGCAAAGGACGAACTCATCGCCCGCGGCAAGCTCACCTAGGGCCACCGTTTTGCCGCCCTTTTGGATTTGAACGAGGTCTTTAGTGATCTCAAAAAATTTCGCCTTTTGCGCCAAAAGCTCATCCTTAGCGCTTAGCGTATGCTCTGCGGCGCTTAGCTTGGAGTCGATGAAGCTTTTAAATTTGAGCTCAAAATTTAAAAGCCTCGCGAGCGAGCCTGAAATTTTTGGCTCGACCGATTTTGATTTAAGCTCTAAAGCTGCGAGGCTCAGCGCGTTTTGTGCGGATGAAATTTTATCTTTTATAAGCCTATCAAACGCGTCGCTTACGCCGTCTAGGCTCTGAAAGATCGCGCAAATATCGGGCAGCAGATCGATCATCGCGGCGGTGGGCGTGAGGCTTCGGTGATCGGCTACGAAATCGCTGATGCTAAAATCGATCTCGTGCCCTACCGCCGAGATGACGGGCGTTTTGGCTGCGTAGATCGCGCGAGCCAAGGCCTCGTCGTTGAAGCACCACAGGTCCTCGCGCGAGCCGCCGCCGCGAGCGATGACGATCGCATCGTAGCCCTTCGCGTCAGCTGCACGCAGCGCGCTTATGATCGAAGCAGGAGCGCCCTCGCCTTGCACTAGCGCGTTATACAGATCAATCTTGCAAAGCGCGAAGCGGTCCTGCGCCGTGCGAAGCATATCTGCCTGTGCCGCGGAGTCTGCGCTCGTGATAATCGCGATGCTTTGGGCAAATTTCGGAAGCTGTTTTTTGTGCGCGGCATCGAAAAGCCCCTCTTTGCTGAGCCTTTCTTTTAGCGCGGCAAACGCCGCTTCCAGCTCGCCCTCGCCGCTTTTGCGTATGTTTGATACCTGGATCTGATACGCGCCCGTGGGAGCGTAGAGCGAGACCTTGCCGCTTACGATGAGCTTATCGCCGACGGCGGGGATAAAATTTATCCGCGCGGCGTTAAATTTAAACATCGCGCAATCGATCGCCGCGCTCGCGTCTTTGATCGTGAAATACCAGTGTCCGCTCGTACTTTGAGCTCTAAACTTAGAGATCTCGCCCTCAACCTCGACGAAGCTAAAGCTCGTCTCCAAAAGCGTCTTGGCTTGGGCGTTTAGCTCGCTTACGCTAAGCATCGTCGCTCTTTTGCGCGATTTTCTCCGCTATGAAAAGCGTGCTGACGTCGAAGCTGAAGCCCTTTTGCACGCGCAGCTCAAAGCCCGCGTTTTTGAGCTTTTCGCTAAAGCTAGCGGCGTCTAGAAAGCTACCGATGGAGCTTGGTAGATACTCGTAGGCTTCTTTGTTTTTCGAGATGAAGGCGCCGATTTTGGGTAAAATTTTACTCACGTAAAAATCTCTGATCTTAAATGCGAGCCCGCCGCTTGCGGCTTTGGTAAATTCCAAAACCACGAGCGAACCGCCCGGTTTGACGATCCGGTTAAACTCCGCAAGCGCCGCGTCCAGCTCCACGACGTTTCTTATGCCGTAGCTGATGCTTAAAATATCCACGCTTGCATCATCTAACGTCGTGGCGCCCGCGGTCGCTTTGATAAACTCGCAGCTAGGGAATTTTTGCCTAGCTACTTCAAGCATCCCTTCGCTAGGATCGATCCCCACGATCCGCTCGATCTGCACGCCGTGCTGCGCCGTGCCGTCGCGCCACGAGCTTATCATATCGCCCGTGCCGCACGCGACGTCGGCGATACTCACGAGCCTTTCTTTGAGTTTTTCAAGTGTCAGTTCGACCGCTTTTTTGCGCCACGAAACGTCCACGCCGAAGCTGATGGCGCGGTTTGCCAGATCGTAGGTAGGCGCGATCTGATCGAACATCTTTATGATTTTTTCCTGTTTTTGCACGGGTCTTCCTTATTCGTATGCTTTGATTTTGCGCAGCGATCTTTTCAGAGCGCGCAAAAGAGCCTCTTTTTCATTTAAAATTTTTTCCTCCAGCTCGGCGCGGCGGTCGTTTAGGCGGGCGTCTAGAGCCAGCAGATACGCAAACGCGACGCCGCTTTTATCGCTTGCTTTTTGATAGATCGCGATGAAATTTCGCCACACGCTGATATCTTGCAGCGCGCCGAAATCCTCGCAGGCGGCCTTGGCGCGCTTAAACAGCTCCCTAACGCAGCCTTCATCAAAGCTTCTTGCAAAAATTTCAAGTGCGTATCGCAGCCTCTTTAGCCCTATGCGCGCGTCATGAAATGCCTGCAGCGATGAGCCTTGCTGTAAATTTTTTAGCTCCGCGCGCAAGTTTTTAATCAACTTGTAAAGGCGAGCGGAGGCGAACTTTTTTGAAATTTTTTCATATTCGCTGCGCGCGTAGATGCCGTCCGCGCCGCTTAAAAAGCCGCTAATAGCGCCATTTAAATCTGCAAATTCCGCGCTAGAAAGAAATTCTAAAATTTTATCCTCCGAGCGCTTTGAGATAAGATTTAGCTGCTGCAAAAAGCTCGCAGGCGCGTCGTCGGCTTTTAAAAACTCCGCAAAAACGTGAAGGTCTCGCAGCTGATTGCTGCGGCTCATAAATTCTGCGAGGAGTTTTAAAATTTCATCCTTTTTTTCAGCTTCGAAAAGCGGCGCTGATAGCTTCAAAACGGCTCTAAATTTACGAATCTGCACGCGCAGCTCGTGAAGCGCTTCGGGGGCTAGGCTTTTTTGATATTCGCTCTTTGCGCCGCACGCCCTCGTCCACGCTAGCTCAAGCGCCAAACGCGCGAGCTTAACGCTGTCCGCATAGGGCGGCGCGAAAAATTTAACTCGGCTAAATTTTTTAAAAACGCTGCGGGCGTGCGCGAAATCAAGCGAGCGCGGCGGGATGCCGTAGCGCGCCAGATAGCGGCTTTTGTAGCGGTAATCGTCTGTGATCTCGCAAAAATCGGTACTGCCGAAGGTTTTTACAAAATCAAAATTTGCGCTTGCCGCCTCGCTTTGAAATTTTGCTCGTAAAATCGCGAGCGTGCTTAACTCGCCGCCGTAAAGCTCTAACCAAAACTCCGCCTCGTCGTTAGCAAAGCCGTAGCGGTTCTTTTGCACGACGCGAGCGACCCTGCTTTTTAAAGCCTCTTTGAAATCATCTTTTGAAATTTTAAAATTTAGAGTTTGTCTGTCGAGATCCTCTTTTTTGTGGTGCAAAGAGCATTCGTCGTTTTGGCGGATGTAGTAAATTTCGGGATAGAACGAAGTATAAAACCAAACGATCTTTATCTTGCGACATTTCAGCCCCGCACGCTCTAGCGTCCGCAGAATCGAATCGTCGCTCAGTAAAAATTTACGCTTAGTTTGCATACCCGCTCCAAAAATAAAGTGGGTAATAATAGCAGAAAATTCTTTAAACTATCTACACTTTTCGCAGTCTTCGACCGTAGCCGTGATATTTAACTTGCGGATGAAATTGCCCGCTTTGCGCTCGATGGTCTGCAAAATGTCCTTATTAAAGGCATCATCCATGAAAAGATCCTCGACGTTGCCGCATTTTTCGCACACGACGTGAATGTGTGGCATCTGATAGATGTCGTAGCGACTCTTTTTATTCGGCGCGTTCACCTCGACTACGACGCCTTCGTCAAGCAGGGTGTTTAAATTTTTATAAACCGTCGCCAGCGAAATGGATGGATAGTCCTCTTTGATCCCCTCGTATAGGTCATCTATGCTTGGATGTTCGTGGCGATCGAGCACCTTTAGGATGCACAATCTTTGCGGAGTTGCTTTCAAACCGCAGGTTTTGAGTAGTTCTACGTGGCTCATTTTTGTCCTTCAAAAAATTTTAAAGTGATATTATCAAATTTTACTTTAAACAAAGTTGATATTAACTAATACTTTTTATCACTTAATATTCGCTCGGCCAGAGTTTGGATATCCAAGCCCAAGCTGCGCTCCACGTCGGCGGTCTTGCCATGCGGTAAAAAGATATCAGCAAATTCGAAACTCACGATCTTTACGTCCGAAATTTCATTTTCCTGCAAAAATGCGCTTAAAATTTCACCGATGCCGCCCTTTTTGGCGTTATCGCTAAAGACGTACCAAATTTTATCTTTGCGAGCCAAGCTTCGCAAAAACTCGGCGTCCAAAGGCTTTGCAAAGACTAAATCCACGACGTCCGCCTCGATCTGCCCCTCCAGCGCCTCGGCCGTTTTATACGCTCTGCCAGCGCCGTTTCCGTAGCCGATCAGCGCTACGTACGCGCTATCGCTGCGCTTTAGAAACACCGATTTTGCAAGCCCTACCGCAGACGCGCCGGTCTCGTCGCAGTCCAAAATAAAGCTTCCGCGCGGATAGCGTATCGCCAAAACCCCCTTATGCGCGTAGGAGTACTCGATGATTCGTTTAAAGCTCGCCTCGTCCCGCGGCGCGCACATGCTGACGTTCGGAATCGCATTTAAGAAGCTCACGTCAAAGACCCCCTCGTGCGTCTCGCCGTCCTCGCCCACGATGCCCGCGCGATCCATCGCAAGGACTAAGCTTAAGTTCATAATCGCCGCGTCATGGACGATCTGATCGAATGCGCGCTGCATGAAGGTCGAATATATCGTAACGTACGGCTTAAAACCCTCGCGCGCCATCGCAGCCATCGAGCTTAGCGCGTGAGGCTCGGCGATCGCGACATCCCAGAAGCGATGGGGAAATTTCTCGATCAGCTTATCCATGCCGGTACCGCTTGGCATCGCAGCGGTCACGCCCACAACGTTTTCATGCTTGGCGGCTAAGCTTAAAAGCGCCTCGGCGTAAATTTGCGTGGCGCTTTTGGCGGCGGATTTTTTCTTAAATTCTCCGCTTTGAATGTCGAAAGGCCCTACGCCGTGCCAACTCTCCAAATAGCCCTCGGCCTTATCATAACCCTTGCCCTTGATCGTTTGAGCGTGCACGACTACGGGCTTGCGCGCGCTTTTTGCCGTCTTTAGCGCCGATATGAGATCGGCTAGGTTGTGGCCGTCGACCGGGCCGATGTATTCGAGCCCAAGCTCCTCAAAATACATCCCCGGGATGATGAGCTTTAAGGAATTTTCAAAGCGCTTCGCCATATATGTCGCGCTTTGCGGAGCGTGGGAGAGCAGCTCTCTTACGTGGGATTTAAATTTTTGATAGGTCTCGCCCGCCATCGCTTGGCTTAGGTATTTGCTAAAGGCGCCGATCGGCTTGCTAATGCTCATTTTGTTGTCGTTTAGGATGATGATACAGGGCAGGCGCAGATCTCCTAACTCGTTCATCGCCTCGTAAGTCATGCCGCCGCTCATCGAGCCGTCGCCGATGAGCACGACCGGCACGCGATTTTCGCGCTTTAGGCTTATCGCTTTTGCCGCGCCTACGGCTAAAGAGATCGACGTCGAGGCGTGCCCTGCGACGAAGTAGTCAAATTTACTTTCGCTAGGTTTCGTGTAGCCGCTAATGCCGCCGAACTGCCTAAGCGAGCCGAACTCCTCCCAGCGATCCGTCAAAAGCTTGTGCGCGTAGCTTTGGTGGCTTACGTCGAAGATAAACGGATCGCTCTCGGCGTCAAATACGTAGTGCATCGCCACGATGAGCTCGACCGCGCCCATATTTGAGCTTAGATGGCCGCCGTTTTTGCTCACGACTTCGATGATGCGCGCTCTGATCTGCGTGCAAAGCTCCCGTAGCTCCTCCAGGCTTTTATTTTTAATATCCACTTAAAATTTCTCCCAGAGCGCCCAAGACGCGATCGTTTTGCCCCTGCGTGCCGATCGTGATGCGCACGGCGTTTAGCCCATAGCTTTTTAAATTTCGAATGATGATGCCGCGGCGCAGAAGCTGCTCGCAAAGCTCGCTACTATCTAGCGGCGGGCTAAGTTTAAACGTGATGAAATTTGCGTAGCTAGGGATAAATTCCAAATTTCGCTCGCTCGCAAAATCCTCGAAGCGGCTCATCTGCGTGGCGTTGTTTTGCAAGCTCTTTTGCACGAAAGCCTCGTCTTTTAGCGCCGCAATCGCCGCTGCGAGGCTAAGCGTCGTGATGTTAAAGGGCGGGCGCAGCTTATAAAGCGCGCTTATGATCGCGCGCGGCGCGATGCCGTAGCCTACGCGCATACCGCCCAGGCCGTAAACCTTCGAGAAGGTGCCTAGATAGAGCACGTTTTTAAAATTTTGAATTAAAAATTTCGGATCGAGCTTTTTGCGTTCATCTTTAAACGCCGCAAACTCGTTATATGCGGCATCGATCACCAAAAGCGTATCCTCATCCACGCTACGAGCGAACTCATACACCGCCTCCGCATCCAAGCACTCGCCTAGCGGGTTGTTCGGCACGCACAAAAAGATGA
>CAUUSU010000009.1:0-15227 GCA_963547835.1 uncultured Campylobacter sp. | reverse complement strand
TCAATAAAAAGGTCATCGAGTCGCTGATCTACGCAGGCGCGATGGATTGTCTGGGTAAGAGCCGATTAGCGATGATTCAAAATATGGAAAATATCCTAGACGTGATGAAGAAGATCACCGAGATTAAAAAGGACGCCGAGAGCTCGCTTTTTGGCGAGGATGAGGATATGACGAGCGGCATGAGCGTAAGCTTCGTCGATACCGACAAGGAATTTCCGCAGGGCGAAATTTTAAAATTTGAGCAGCAGACCGTGGGCGTGTATCTTTCGGGACATCCGCTAGATGATTATAAAGAGGAGATGGAGGGTATCGACTACACGCTATCCTCGGCGTTTAGCGAGATCGAGGGCGATAGCGCCGAGGTGCTTAGCGTGGGGCGGATCGAGGATCTGTCCACGCGCATGACGAAAACGGGCAAAAAAATGGGGATTTTAAACGTGCTTGATCTGCACGGCAGCTTCGAGCTCGCGGTGTTCGATAACGCGCTAAAGGCGATCGAAAACTTAAGCCCGCAGGAGCGGGAGTGCCCGTACGCCTTTATGATTAAAATTTCAAAAAGCGCGGTCGGCGGCGCGGCGTATCAGCTGTCGTTTCTTTCGATGATGAGCCTGCAAAACGCTCGAGATGCGAGCTTTCGTCCGCGCGCGGGAGTATTTTTGAGCGAGAATCCACTCAAAACCTACGCCGCACAGCTTAGAGCGATTACACATACTAAATCGAACGAATTCGATGAGCTGGTGGGCGACGAGGACGCGAGCGTTAAAATTTTATGCGTCGGTAAGATCGAAAATGTTCACACCCGCACGACCAAATCTGGTAAGCAGATGGCAAATCTTACGGTGCTTGATCTTGCGGGCAGCTTCGAGATGAGCGCGTTCGGTGATATTTGTGATGCGGTCACTGCGCTAACGGATGCGCAGCTGGAGCGCCCGATGGCGTTTTGGGCGCGGCTTAGCAAAAACACATCCCCTTACGGCGGGAAATTTCAAATTTATCTGGATGAAATTTTAACTCTAGATGCCGCGCAAAATATCGACGGCTACGCACCTAGCAAGGTGCGAGGCTTTGGCGGTAGGGAGCGCGGAGGCTTTAACGACAGCAATTTCGGTTCCAGCAGAAACTTTGGTGGCGAACGAGGTGGCAGCTTTGGCGGAGGAAATTTTGCTGAGCGAAGGGGCGGGTTTACTGCGGAGGATCCCGCTCTTAAGGCGCGCAAAGAGCGCGAGGCGCAGCGCAAAAACGCGCAGGATTTCGAGTTTGAGCTAAGCTTAGGCGAACTTAGCCGCGAGAAAATTTATAAAATTTACCATCTCGCCTTTTGCGACACGGCGCTAAAAAACACCAAGCGGCTGATCCTGCGGATTCGCAACGGCAGCGAGGTGCTCGTTTATCCGACCGAATACATCGTGAGTGATAGCTTTACCGAAAAGGTACGTGAAATCATAGCGGCGTAGGTGCGGCTCTTTCGTCGCGCTGGATCGGTTAAATTTTATTCTTGCCTGTCGCCGCACGTAAGAGCTATCTGCGCGCATAGAGCCTAAGCTTTGGCGCTGTTGCGATAAGAGACGATAATATTTTCGGCTCAAAGCTTGCTACATGTAAAATTTACTGTGCTGCACGCAAAAACTAAAATCACGCAGATCGTCCGTGATATCTAAATTTATTGCGTTTATCGAGGCGGAATTTTATCTGCCACAAATTTACAGGCACATAGACCGCTTCCTGCTTTATTGCGTCGGCAAGGCTTATAGCGCGCCGTTTGAGTTGCCGCAATAACAGCTTGCCATACCTCGACAGAGCATGAATTATATTGTCGCACTTAGCCTACCTTCGGTACAATAAATGGCGCGGACACTTTTAAATTTCTAGCTAAATTTTTGCGAAGTCTTACTTTGGCGAATCCCCGCGCAGCTTTAAAATTTTAAACTTTAGCGGATTTGGAATTTTAGGCATAGTTTTACTACGTAAAATTTTATCGCGGTAAAATTTCGTCAAGTAAATTTAGTAAAGTACGCAAAAACGGACTCAAGACGTGCAGAAAAAATCCGAAACAAAAGCTGGTCCGAGCAAACAGTGCCCTAAAATCGAGCTAGCGCGGACTTATCTCGAGCTGGATGCCGGGACACAACCCGCCCTAAATCCAAATTTGCCAAAATTATCAAACGGCTGTATCTAGCGTTTTTTTGCGCTATTTATCCTAACTGCCCTAAACGTGTTTGTCCTTCCTAAAAATATAGGCGGTAATGCCGCTTACGCGGGCTTTGTAAGTCTTATGAAGCAGTTTTTCAAATGTCGCTGCAGCCAGTGATCGTCTTGCACGCGGGGCTTGTGGAGTTCTACGTCGCTGCGATGCGGACGGCTAGCATCTTTGATTTTGGCGCAGGCTACTTTCTATACTTAAAGAATGGCGCTAATTAAATTTCGCGCGATTTTTAGTGGCGAAATTTAGCGAGTTGAAATTCAGAAATTCTGCCGTTTCCAAGCCGCTGGAATTTGAGCTCAAATTTAGAGTTCGCGAGAATTTTAAATTTTACGACGTGAAATTGTGAAGTGGGATTTTAGAATTTTGAAATTCTGCGCCGCGGAGGTTTGTGCTTTGAAATTTCGCGAGCTGTAAATTTAGGGCTAAATTTAGAATTTCGTAGCGATAAATTTTAAAATTTTAGGCTGCGTGGCTCGGCAAAGCGCATCCGCCTCTTGATAAATCAAATTCGCAGGATTTCTAAATTAAGCGGTGCGGTTGCCGCCAAAAAATTCTATCTGTAGCGGCAGTTTTTAAACGACAGCGCCGAGACGAGCAATGATGATTTACGGAAGTGCGCCGCGCTGGTCGCAAATACCGTGCGGCAGGTAAGCGAGCGTTAGGCGATCGTGCGGGCTAGTTTATCTCGCAGGTTTAAAATTTCATCGCGTTTTAGTACGAAGCTGTTTTTATTGACGATGAGGTGTGCGGAGCTTTGCATTATGGTTTCTGCGGGCTGTAGGCCGTTTTGTTTCATCGTAGCGCCGGTCTCCACGACATCGACGATAGCGTCGGCAAGCCCTATGAGCGGGGCGAGCTCGATCGAGCCGTAGAGTTTGATGATATTTACGGCGACCGCTTTTGAGGCGAAGTATTCGCGAGTGATGTTGGGCATTTTCGTAGCGATTTTAAGGCTCGGAGCGCCGTAGTTTAGCTGAGTGCCCGCATGTACGCCCACGCAGACGCGGCATTTTCCGATTTTAAGATCGAGCAGCGTAAGCACGTCCGGGCGGTGCTCCTCAAGCACGTCAAGCCCCACTACGCCGATATCCGCCGCGCCTCCCATAACGTAAGTAGGGATATCTTGGTTACGGACGTAGAGGAATTTAAAATCGCCCTCTTGCATTATGAGTTTGCGATCCTCGAAAGCAAAATCAAGCCCGAAAATGGTTTTAAAAATTTTAAGCGTATCGTCGGCTATGCGGCCTTTTGGTAGGGCTATGGTTATCATGCTAGCCCCTTTTTTGCGATCAAGCTTACCATTGATTTAAAGATCAGATCCTTTTCGTAGATCGAGTTGCGAAAATATCGCATCAGATAGGCTCCGTCGCCGCCCGTGAAGTAAATTTTATTATTTCCCGCGATGTTTTCGATCGTAAGCACGATAGGCTTTAAAATCCCGTAATTTACGGCGTTTACGGTCTTTTGCGGTAGCGGGTCCAGATCGATATTGGTTGAAAGCGTTACATCCAGCACGGGCGCGATGCTCGCGAACGACTTTAAAAGCGTGCCGATACCAGGCATTATAAATCCGCCTAGGTGCGAGCTTTTAAACATCAAATCCACGGTGATTGCGCTGCCCGCATCGACGACGACGCCCGTCGTCACCGCCGAGCACGCCGCTATGCGGTCGATCCCAAGCCCGCGGTAGGCGGTTTTTAGCTCAAAGTGCGGCGCCAGATCGACAAACAGAGGGTTTTTCAGCTTTTTTTTCACGCTATCATTGACGTTAATGAAAAAAATTCGCTCCTTCGGCTCGTACCGCATAAACTCCGCTACGGGCATACTTTGCGTTACGCCGCCTTTATAAAATTTAACCCTGGAATTTCCTACGTCACACAAAAGCATAGAGGCTAAATCCGTTTTCTTTTAAAAATTTTACGCTTTTAGAGCACATTTGCGAGTTGTAAAACAGCACGCGCTTTTTGATGACCTTGCCTAGGCTTGCGCTAATGTCGTTTGCGAGCGAGAGTAGAAATTCCGCGTCGCGCATCACAAAGCGAGATTTTGCGTCGCGCATAAATAAAAGGACGTTGTAGCTTTTCAGATCCACGCCAAAATACGCGCCGTATGATCGCGAGCGCGTGAAGCTAGCGATATCTAGCGTTTGGAATTTTTGAAGCAGAAGCCCTTCGCGAACGCAGAGTTTTGAAATTTTATCTAGCATCAAAATTTAAAATTTTATCGTCGTAGTAAAACGAGCTGCCTGCGATAAAAGACTTATCCTCGAACTCGCCATTTAGCTCGTAGATCGCCTGGCCTTCTAAATTTTCGTCGGTGCGGATCACGTAGCCGTTACGCTCGATGATATACAGATAGCCGCCGCTAAGCAGCGCGCCGCTAAACTGCGCGAAGGTAAATTTACGCGATTTGATCAAATTTAGCCCGCGATCTAGTAGCTCGACTCTGCCGTCTTTTAAGAAAAGATAAATTCTATCGCCGCTAAAAATCACGTCTTTGATGTCTACGTTATGGTTTTTATTGCCCGCAGGACTTACCAGCATTAGCCTAGTGGCGGTCACAGCATAAAGGTTATCGCCCTTGTTTTCTAAGGCGATAATGTTGTTAAAAAACGGCTGGTTGCTCACGACGAAATCGCGTGCCGAGCGCCCACCTACGTTTTCTGCGATGCTGACTAGTCCGTCTAACGCAGGATAAGCGATAAGTTGGTTGATAAATAGCGGTGACGCCACGCGCGAATCGATTGCGAATGCATCGCCTACTTTATGATCGAGTACCACTGCGCCCGAGCTTAGCTTGATAAGCATAATCGAATCATCGCTCATCACTAAAGCCAAATCATCGCCGCGTATATTTGCACTTAGCGCTTGTCTGCCGAGGGCTTTTTCAAATTTTACGGCGCCTGTGCCACTAACCACTTTAAGCGTGCCATTGATGTCAGTTACGACGAAATTTCCATCATATTCACCTAAAAATTTCTCACTTTTTAGGACTTTGAAATTTTTCACCAATCCGTTTTTAGAGATGACTTCGCCGTCTTTTAGCGTAGCACCATCTTTACTAACCGCTACGATTTCCGATGGCAGTGAGCCGTTAAATTTCATATCGCCTGTGATGTTTTCGTCGCTAGGTTCGAAATACTGGCGCTTCGTCGAGCAGCCTAAAAATAAAAACGATAGTAAAAGCGTAAATATCAGCGTTTTTTTCATTATTTATTGCCTCCATAGTGTTTCAAAGCAAGTGCGATTTGACGAACTGGCGAGTTGAGCGGAATTTTATCTAGCTCTGCGTGAGCTTGCTCGATTTTGCCCTCTTTTAGTAGGTCGTAGCCTTTGAGCAAAGAATCGTAATCGGCGAGTAGCACTCCGCCTTGTTTGCCGTTTTGTAGATTTATTATCTCTTTTAGCACAACATCGATGCCTTGGGTATTTTCTAGCGCCGCTCGCTCGTCTGCAGAGCCGTTTTGCAAAATATAAAGAGCGTATAGATTTATATCTTTTTGCTTAAGCTCGGCTAGCTTAGCGTCATCGCGCTTGTTAAGCAGCTCGTCATAGATCGCATTAGCACTTGCTATGCGGCGATCGCTTAGAAATTCATTTGCGTAATATCCGATAAATGCTACGATCAAAACCGCAGCCAAAAATATCAGCGGCTTTTTGTATTTTTTTACGAAAATTTCACTTTTTATGACGCTTTCTAGAAACTGCTCTTCTGTGCCGATCTCTTTTTTCACGCCTTCGATGTCGTCTTTTAAAGCCAAAATTTAGTCCTTTTTTTGAGAAAATCAGCGTAATTGTAGCATAAAAAATTTTAAATACCGCCTAAGATAAAGAATTTTTATGATATAATGTCGCATTTATCAGAAAAAGGAAAGTTATGATAATAGACGACGCCTTGCTAAGCAAGCTGGAAAGGTTATCTGCTCTTAAAATTCCAGATGCTAAGCGAGAAGAATTTAAAGGTCAATTAAATAATATTGTAGATTTTGTAGAAATTCTAAATGAGCTGGATTTACAAAGCGGCGAGGCGGCTATCACTACGCTAAAAGGCGGTACTCCGTTTCGCAAAGATATTCCACGCAAAAGCGACGTCGCAGAAAGCGTCTTAAAGCATGCTCCACAGTCCGAAGGCGGCTACTTCGTAGTACCGAAAATCATAGATTGAAAGGAATTTTATGGAAGAAGTTCAAAGAAATTTAGTAGATATCGAAACCCTACTAAAAACCGTCGTTTTTAACAAAGCGAGCGACCTCCACTTAGTTTCGCGCTCGGCGCCTCAAATACGTATCGACGGAACATTACGCCCGCTTGCCATGGATCCGCTTAAGGGCACGGATATCGAGTATATCTGCTACGCGCTCATTACCGATGCGCAAAAAAGTGCGCTCGAGGAAAATAAAGAGCTCGACTTTGCGATCGAGCTTCCTAATATCGGACGCTTCCGTGGTAATTACTACTACACTATGAACGGCGATTTGGCTGCCGCATTTCGTATTATTCCTATCGATATTCCTAGCCTGGACGATTTAAAAGCCCCTACGATTTTTAAAGAGGTAGTCAAGCACGAAAAAGGCATGATTTTGGTTACCGGGCCTACCGGTAGTGGTAAATCAACTACTCTTGCCGCGATGCTAAACGAGATCAACGAAAAAGAGCGCAAGCACATCATCACCGTTGAAGATCCGGTTGAGTTCGTCCATACCAATAAAAAAGCGCTTTTTTCTCACAGAAATATTGGCACCGATACCCATTCCTACGCTAATGCGTTAAAATTTGCCTTGCGTGAGGACCCGGACATTATCCTTGTGGGCGAGATGCGTGATAGAGAGACTATCTCGATCGCCATTACCGCGGCTGAGACCGGTCACTTGGTATTTGGTACGCTACACACCAACTCTGCGATGCAAACGATCAACCGTATTATCGATAGCTTTGATGGCGGCGAGCAACTCCAAGTGCGAAATATGCTCTCCGTATCACTTACCGCGGTCATTTCGCAATCACTTTTGCCAAAGCTTGGCGGCGGACGTATCGCGATCCATGAAATTTTGCTCAATAACAATGCCGTAGCGAATCTAATCCGCGAAAACAAGGTGCATCAAATTTACTCTCAAATGCAGCTAAATCAGCAATCTACCGGTATGATAACTCAAACTCAAGCGATGGTTAAAGCGATCCGTGCAAATCAAATTTCAAAAGACACGGCATTTAGGTATTCGACTAACCTACAAGAGCTAATAGGCGTGGTGGGTGCTTGATGGAAGGTATTAATTGGTTCGACGTCGGCTGTTTGGTACTCGTAGTGCTCTTCGGATTGCGCGGCATCACTAATGGCATTGTAAAAGAAATTTTTGGAATTTTGGGTCTCATCGGCGGTCTTTTTGCCGCGATGCGTTATAAAACTATGGCAGGCGAGTGGATTGCAGCAAAAATTCCAGCTTTACAGAATGCAAACGGCGTGCTTTCGGGCGACACGACGCAGGTTCTCATCGGCTTTATCGCTGTGCTTTTTGGTGTATGGATCTCGTGTCTGATTATAGGCGAAATCATTTCAAAATTCTTTAAATGGAGCGGACTCGGATTTGTCGATAAGATCGGCGGTTTCGTTTTTAGCGTAAGTAAAATTTTTTTGATTTTTGCCGTTATCGTTACGCTTGCAAGCGGTCCTATGTCGATGAACGAACAGACTAAAAAGTATTTTGAAAGCAGCAAAACTGCGCCGATTTTCTTAAAAATCGGAAATTGGATTTTAAATCTCAAAGACGATCCGAAGATCAAACAAAGCTTGGATTCTATTGGTTCTAAGATGGATGACAAGCTCTTAAAAGATCAAAATTCTACCGCCCGTATGAACTCGGATCAAAATCAAAGCACTGAACCTAGCGATTTTAACGCCAGTTCAGAAGTAAATTCTACAGAAAGGACAAAATTATGAATGCAAAAATCGAAAATTTAGAGTTTGACGCTCTAATTGTTGAGTTTAAAAAGGCACTTGCCGCTAGCGGTCTAAAATATACCAAGCAGCGCGAGGTTTTGCTCCGCACGCTTTATAACAATAACAAGCACTTCACGCCCGAGGCGCTTCATAACGAGATCAAAGCGAAATTTCCGGAGCTAAACGTAGGCATAGCGACGGTGTATCGCACCTTAAATTTGCTTGAGGATTCGGGGATGGCGACGTCGATCTCATTTGGCGCACAGGGCAAGAAATTTGAGCTTGCCAACAAGCCTCACCACGACCATCTAATCTGCAAAAGCTGCAATAAGATCATAGAATTTCAAGACGCCACTATCGAGCGCAAACAGCTTGCCGTCGCCAAAGAGCACGGATTTACGCTTACGGGACACATGATGCAGCTGTATGGAATTTGCCCTGAATGCGCGGCAAAAAGGAAGTAGATTGTTTGATAGCCAGTTAGAGATCCAAAGGATAGACAAGGCGTCGGAACTTCGGAATTTAGGGGCTAATCCCTATCCGCACTTTCTAAAAAAAGATATGAGCATAGCCGAGTTTAAAGAGAAATTCGGCTACATAAAAGATACCGAAGATAAAAAAGCGAGCGAGGAGGTAAGCCTTGCCGGAAGGTTAAAGCTAAAGCGTGTCGCGGGCAAATCCACCTTCGCAAACATAGAAGATCAAAGCGGCAATATTCAAATTTATTACTCGCGCGACAGCATCGGCGAGGAGGATTACGCTAAATTTAAGAAAAATCTCGAAGTGGGCGATATAATTTTGGTGCGCGGATACGCTTTCGTCACCCAAACGGGCGAGTTTTCGATCCATGCCAGCAAAATAACGCTCGCATCCAAAGCGATCTGCCCGCTTCCGGAGAAATTTCACGGTCTTGTCGATATCGAGATGCGCTACCGCCAAAGATATCTTGATATGATAATGAACCCCGAGGTCCGCGAGGATTTTATCAAGCGCTCGATCATCGTTAGCGAGATCCGCAGTTTTTTTGAAAAACACGGATTTTTGGAGGTCGAAACGCCGATGATGCACCCTATCGCGGGCGGCGCGAATGCTAAGCCTTTCATCACGCACCACAACGCCCTAGACGTCGATCGCTACCTACGTATCGCTCCGGAGCTGTATCTTAAGCGCCTCGTCGTAGGCGGCATGGAGGCGGTCTTTGAGATCAACCGAAACTTCCGTAACGAGGGTATGGACCTGACGCACAATCCGGAATTTACAAGCATAGAATTCTACTGGGCGTGGCATGATTATAACGACGCGATGAACCTAACTGAGGAGCTATTTAAAGCGCTGTTTAAGAGGCTCGGGCTAGGCGAAATTTTAACTTACGATGAGCGTGAGATCGATTTTTCAAAGCCTTTTGCGCGCATAAAGTATCTAGACGCGCTTACGCAGATAGGCGGCATTGAGTCGCAGATCGTAAATGATCGCGAAAAGATCATCGCAAAGCTCGAAGAGGATAGGTTTGAAGTCAATGAAAAGCTCGATTTAGGCCACTTGCAGAGCGAACTTTTTGATAATTACGTAGAAGCTAAGCTCATAAATCCGACCTTCATCGTGGATTTTCCGATCTCGATCAGCCCGCTTTCGCGCAGAAGCGACGAAAATCCGCAGATAGCTGAGAGATTTGAGCTTTACATCGCAGGCAAGGAGCTAGCCAATGCTTTTAACGAGCTGAACGATCCGCTCGATCAATACGCCAGATTTAAGGCTCAAATCGACGCTAAAAACGCAGGCGATGACGAAGCTCACGAGATGGACGAGGATTACGTCCGCGCGCTTAGCTACGCGATGCCGCCGACTACCGGCTGGGGGCTCGGCATCGACCGCCTGGCGATGATTTTGCTGAATAAAAAGTCGATCCGCGACGTGATTTTGTTCCCTGCGATGAGGCCGCTAAATTTAGAGAAGGAGTGAACGTGTCAAATTTAGAAAAATTCGATAATGAAATTTTTAGTTTAACCAATAAAGAGCTTGCCCGCCAGTGCGATTATTTGGAGATGATCGCGAGCGAAAATTTTACCTATCCCGAGGTGATAGAGGCGATGGGCTCGGTGCTAACGAATAAATACGCCGAGGGCTATCCCGGCAAGCGCTACTACGGCGGCTGCGAGTTCGTAGATGAGATCGAGCAGATCGCGATTGACCGCTGCAAAAAGCTCTTCGGCTGTGAGTTTGCAAACGTCCAGCCAAACAGCGGCAGCCAAGCTAACCAAGGCGTCTATGCTGCATTTTTGAAACCTGGCGATAAAATTTTAGGCATGGCGCTTAGCCACGGCGGGCATTTGACGCACGGCGCGAAGGTCTCAAGCAGCGGAAAGATGTATGAGAGCTTCGAATACGGCGTGGAGCTCGACGGCCGCATAAACTACGATAAGGTGCTTGAGATCGCTCAGATTGTAAAGCCGAAGATGATAGTTTGCGGTGCGAGCGCTTATACGCGCGAGATAGATTTTGCTAAATTTAGACAGATCGCCGATAGCGTGGGCGCGTTTCTTTTCGCCGATGTAGCGCATGTCGCCGGGCTCGTCGTCGCGGGCGAACACACGAATCCGTTTCCGCACTGCCACGTCGTAAGCTCGACCACGCATAAGACGCTTCGCGGTCCGCGCGGCGGCATCATAATGACTAACGACGAGGAATTTGCCAAAAAGATCAACTCGGCGATCTTCCCGGGCATCCAGGGCGGTCCGCTAATGCACGTCATCGCTGCTAAGGCGGTCGGCTTTAAACACAATCTAAGCCCAGAGTGGAAGGTCTATGCCAAGCAGGTTAAGGCAAACGCTAGAGTTTTGGGCGAGACGCTGGTTGGGCGCGGCTTTGATCTCGTTAGCGGCGGCACCGATAACCATCTGATTTTAATGAGCTTTTTAAATAGGGATTTTAGCGGCAAGGACGCTAGCGCCGCGCTTGAAAACGCAGGCATTACGACGAATAAAAATACCGTGCCGGGCGAGACACGCAGCCCGTTCGTCACCAGCGGCATCCGCGTCGGCAGCCCCGCACTTACCGCGCGCGGAATGAAGGAGAAAGAATTTGAGTTTATCGGAAATAAAATCGCCGACGTACTAAGCGACATCTCAAATTCCAAGCTTCAGGTGCAGGTCAAAGAGGAGGTGCGGGATTTGGCGCACCGCTTTATCATCTACGACCGCGCGATGTATTAAATTTAATAAATTCGGGTAAGCTTACCCGAATTATTTATTTCGTAAATTTTGCGTGGTAGAATTTACAAAGTAAATAATAATCTTAGGAGAGAGTATGAACGACAAAAATTTCGATATGAGCAGCATAGACGACATAGTGATCAATAGCAGCAATGTCGATAAGAACGCGAATTTAAAAAAAGGTCTTACCGTCGCAGCCGGCGTCGTAGTTTTATTCTTAATCATTTTAATCATAATGAAGGCTATTAATAAAGACGATATTGATACTAACGCAGGTCTTACTATGCCTAGTGAAGAAGAGCTTGCCAAAGCGGAGCAAAAACCTGCCGTACAAGTTCAAAAACCTGAGCCTTCGCAGCCTGAGCCTGTAGAGGTGAAATCAGAACCTAATACAGCATCTGCAGCTCCAACTAAAGTAGAGATAAAAACCCAAGAGCCCAATTCCGAAAGCAAGGTCGTCGCAAGCGCTCAGCCTGAAGCACAGAAAGTAGAAATCCAAAAGCCCGAAATCAAAGAAGAGCCAAAAAAATCCGAAGTTAAAATAGAAAGTAAAAAGATTGAGCCTAAAGACGAAGCCAAAAAGCCTGAGAAAACGGACGTAAAAAAGTCCGAGCCTAAAAAAGAGTCTGCAAAAGACGAGATCAAAAAAGAACCTTCTAAAACCGAAATTAGAAAAGTCGAGCAAAAAGTAGAGCCTAAAAAAGAACCTGAAAAACAAGCAAAAACAGAAGTTAAAAAAGAGTCTTCAAAAACAGAAGCTAAAAAGGAACATGCTAAAGCTGAGACCAAGAAAGAGCCTGCTAAGTCCGAGCCTAAAAAAGAAGCCAGCAAGCCGGAGTCTAAAAGCGAGAGCGTAAAAGCTGGCGTTGCAGCAAAGAGCACCAGCACCAGCGTGGCAAACGGCAGTTATGTGCAGGTTTTCGCATCAAATGCCTACGATCCAAACGGGTCTGACACCAAAAAAATCACTAAAAAAGGCTACAATCCGATCGCTTTGCAAACTCACGTCGGCAGCAAGAGCGTGACTAAAATTTTAGTCGGACCTTTCGAGGGTGAGGCGCTACAAAAGGCACTTAGCGATATGCGCAGCATCAATAGCGGAGCGTATATCTACCGAGTGAAATAGTGGACAGATTTGCGGTTTTCGGCAACCCGATCGCCCACTCCCTCTCGCCGCTACTTCATAACTACGCTATAAAATTTCTAGCCCTAGACGCCTACTACGGGCGGGTTTTGCTGCAGCGCGGCGAGGAGCTGCGAGCTAAATTTGAAGCTTTAGAGCTTTGCGGCGCGAACGTGACCGTGCCTTTTAAGCTCGACGCATTTAAAGCATGCGACGTCCTAAGTGAGGCTGCGCAGAGGATCGGCTCGGTTAACACTCTAGTGCTAAAAGGCGGCGCGCTGCACGGCTTTAACACCGACGCGCAAGGCTTTTTCTGCGCGATCTTGGATTTTGGCGAGATTCGCAATGCACTTATTTTAGGCGCGGGCGGCACGACGCGGGCAATCGGCTACGCACTAAGCAAAAACGGAGTGAAATTCGATATCCTAAACCGCAGCGCAAAGGATTTTGACTTCGGCTGCGAGGAATTTTTTACCTATGAAAATTTCAGATCCAAAGACTACGATCTTATCGTCAATGCCACCGGCGCGGGGCTCAAAGATGATGCGCTGCCTGCACCCGAGGGGGTAATAGATGAAATTTTATCCCGTGCGAAATTTGCCTTTGATGCGATCTACGGCAAACAGACTCCGTTTTTACAAGCCGCGCGCACAAAAAATCTGCCCGTAAAAGACGGCAAGGAGATGCTGATAAATCAGGGTGCGCTTGCTTTCAATCTCTTTTTCGGCGGTAAATTTGATCTCCAAGAGATAATTAAACTTATGAGTTACGCCGCAAATCTTCGCTAAATTTAGAGCCGAATGCGGCGCTAAATTTTTTATATCGCTCAAACGATAAAATTTCATCTTGCTTTAAATTTGCTGCGTTAAACGAGATAATCCACTAGCTTTATCTTTTACGCCGCCCGGAACGAAGCAAAATTTTAATAAAAAGCGGCGAGACCGCTCGGTTTTTGAAAACGCGCGCTACGGCATACTGCAACAGGGTTTGGAATTTTTCCCGAAATAGGATAAAATCAGCGCGAAATTTTTAAAATTTAAAGTTAGATTTTAATTAATTACTATATAATAAAAAATATAAACTAATAATTGCTAAAGGTTAAAATTTGATGTTTTTCGGCAAAATTTTAAAATTTTACGCGCACGGATTCGCTTCGATGAAGCTTGGCAAAACGCTGTGGGCGGTGATTTTGATCAAGCTATTCATAATTTTCGTGCTACTGAAATTTTTCATTTTCGACGAAAACTTGGATTCTAAATTTAAAACCGATCAAGAAAAAATCGATTTCATCTATAAAAATTTGACTAAGGAGTAGGAATGCAAGAGCTTGCTAGCGTGGATTGGTCGAGGGCGCAGTTTGCGCTCACGGCGCTTTATCACTTTCTTTTCGTGCCCCTAACGCTGGGGCTTAGCTTTATCGTGGCGTTTATGGAGAGTCTATATGTCGCGACCGGTAAGCAGGAGTGGCTCAAGATCACTAAATTTTGGCTGCGCCTTTTCGGTATAAATTTCGCCATCGGCGTCGCGACGGGCATTATAATGGAGTTTGAGTTCGGCACCAACTGGGCGAATTACAGCTGGTTCGTGGGCGATATCTTCGGTGCGCCGCTTGCGATCGAGGGCTTGCTGGCGTTTTTCTTGGAGGCTACCTTTTTTGCCGTAATGTTCTTCGGCTGGGACCGCGTAAGTAAAAAATTTCACCTTCTCTCGACCTGGCTCGTGGCGATCGGATCAAATTTAAGCGCGTATTGGATCCTAATCGCGAACGCTTGGATGCAAAACCCGGTAGGCACGAGCTTTAATCCCGATACGATGCGTAACGAGATGAGCAATTTTTTAGATATCGCGCTATCTCACTTCGGAGTGGCTAAATTTTTGCATACCGTCGGCGGCGGCTACATTACCGCGGCGCTTTTCGTGCTTGGAATTTCGGCATTTTATATGTTAAAAAACAAAGACTTCGCGCTTGCTAAAAAAAGCTTCATCGTAGCGGCAAGCTTCGGTATGCTAAGCTCGCTTTTCGTGCTATTTAGCGGCGACGAGAGCGCCTATCAGGTCGCGCAAAAGCAGCCGATGAAACTTGCGGCGATGGAGGGTCTGTATAAGGGCGAAGTAAATGCAGGCATCGTCGCGGCTGGAGTTTTAAATCCGAGCAAACTTCCCGGAGACGATAAGGAGCCGTTTTTGTTTGAGATCAAGGCGCCTTACGCGCTAGGACTGATGGCTACGAGAGGACTTGATAATTTTACTCCAGGCATCGATGATTTGGTATTTGGAAACGAAAAATTCGGCATCGAAGGCGCGGATAAAAAGATCGAAAAAGGCAAAATCGCCCTGCAAGCGCTAAAGGATTACAAGCTCGCCAAAGACGCGAATGACACCGCGGCGATGCAGCAAGCGCGCGAAATTTTATTTGGCGATCAAAATATGCAAAACTTAGGCTACGGCTACCTTGACGACGCGAAGCAGATCGTCCCTCCTGTGGCACTTACCTTTTACAGCTTCCACGTGATGGTAGCTTTGGGAAGCTATTTTATCTTGCTATTTTTCGTGACGCTATTTTTGGCGATGCGAAAGAACCTCGCCGAATACAAGAAAATTCTATGGCTTTGCGTCTTTAGCATTCCTCTGGGATACGTCGCGTGCGAGGCGGGCTGGATCGTGGCCGAAGTAGGGCGCCAGCCGTGGGCGATACAAGATCTTATGCCGGTGGGCGTCGCGGCTACGAGCCTAGCGGGAACGAACATAATGATCTCGT
>CAUUSU010000008.1:0-16179 GCA_963547835.1 uncultured Campylobacter sp. | reverse complement strand
TTCATTCCGCCGATCACGCCGCCCGCGCAGGTAGGCGCGCCGCCGTTAGCGTAGTGGTAGCTAAAGCCAAAGCCCCCTCCTGCAAGTCCGATCTGCCCTAGCATCGCGCATAAAGTTACGATCATCCAGTGCGCCTGCTCGCCGTGATGAGCGCGCTGGATACCCCAGCCCGCCATTATCATCGTGCGGTTTTCGTAAAATTTTATCGCAAGCTCTTTGATCACGTCCGCGCTAATGCCGCAAATTTCACTAGCCCACTCGGGCGTCTTAGCCACGCCGTCGCTCTGCCCCGTGAGGTACGGTACGAATTTTTCAAAGCCCACGGTGTAGTTTTGTAAAAATTCCTTATCGTACTTGCCCTGCGAGTAGAGATGCTGCGCCATGCCTAGCATCATCGCTACGTCGGTGTTAGGGCGAGGTGTGATCCATCGCGCCTTGCCCTCGAAATACTTGCCGCTTACGGTTTTGATCGGATCGATGATGATGATCTCTTTGTCGCTGTTTTTTAGCTGCTCGAAATACTTAAATCCCTGCTCATCCGAGCTCGTCCATGCCACGCGAAGCGTAGAGATCGGATTGAGCCCCCAAAAGACCACTACTTTGGAGTTTTCAAGCACTACCGGCCACGAGGTTTGCTGCTCATAGACCTGATTTGAGCCCGTTACGTGCGGCATGATGACCTGCGCCGCGCCCGTAGAGTAATCGCCCGTGACGCCCGTAAAGCCGCCGCTTAAGTTCATAAATCTATGAAGCAACGTCCTTGAGACATGCACGTTGCCCGTGCTTTGCCAGCCGTAGCTACCCGCAAACACCGAGTCCGCGCCCTTTTGCTCGCGCGTCTTTTTAAGCTCGCGCGCGACGAGTTTGATCGCGTCTTCATATTTTACCTCGACCCATTCGTCAAGTCCGCGAAGCTCTGGCTTAGGATTATCGGGATCGGCGAGGTAAGATTTTCGCACCATCGGCGCTTTGATGCGCGTGTTATAAACGAGATCCGCCATCGTATTTTGAAGAGTATTTGGAATTTTAGAGGTGATTTTCCACGGCGCGGATTTTACGATCTTGCCGTTTTTAACGCTCGCTTTTAAAATTCCCCACCGCGCCGCGGTTAAAATTTCGCCATTTTTCTTAAGCGCAGTAAGTTTATCCGCCGCAAGCATCGAGCTTGGGATGAGCGGAAGCGCCGAGACCGCCGCGCCGAGCTTTAAAAAATTTCGTCTTTTCATTTCATATCCTTTAAATTTACGTCCTTGGAGTGCTTTTGCAGATACTGCACCACCGTCCAGCTCTCATCCTTGCTAATAGGCGTGCGCGAAAGCATCGATTTGATGTAGCCCGGCCATCTGTTGGCTTCGTAGCTGGCAGGCTGGTGCAGAGCATGACAGACACTACACGAGGCTTCGAATTTCTCCTTCGCGCCCGCGAAAATTTTATCCACGTCGCCGCTTAGCGCGCCCTCGTCGGTATAGGCGGTTATTTTAACCTTATTAAAGCCATCCTCTTCGCCCAAGCTCTCGCTTTGAAATTTAGCCTGCTTCGAAAACGCCACCGCGATTATGCGCGCTTTAGGCGTGAAATAAATAACGTTGGGCGCCTTTGGATTTTGATAGCCGATGAGCGAAAATTTCACCGCTCCGTCCTTGACCTCCAAAACCTCTATGGCATTCGTAGGCAGTAGTCTGCCGTCCTTGTGCGACAAATCGCCGCTTACGCTTACCTGCTTTAGCACCGTGCCGTAAAGCGTCTCGCCCGCCTTGACCTCGGCGTTTGCACAGCTTGCGATCACAGCCGCAAGAGCCGCCGCAGCCGCAATAGAATTTAAAAACTTCATGCTTATCCTTTCTTAAAATTTTAAAAACTTCTCGTAAATCTGCCGTATAAAAAGCTCGCAAACATCACGGCTAAAACAGCCGCAAATGCCGCAAACGCTACCTGCGCGCACTGCGCCGCGTCTGCAAATTTAATGCTCGGCACCAGATAAAATCCCTCGCCGTAAAATCCGCCAAAAAAGCTCTGCACATCGCTAAGCGCGGTGCCTGCGGGAAAGGACGGGGCGCCCGTGCAGCTTGCGGGGCGAAATAGCTCCGGCAGCAGGCTATCAAGAGGCGCCGCAAAAGGAAAGGCGGGGGCTGCGAGGCAATTTGCTGCATCTGCGGCGGGGTGCGGCGCGGAGCTTTGTAAATAGCCGTATATCGCGCCTGCAAAGCCAAGCAGGTAAGCAATGAGTCTTGCTATGAAGCCAAACGGCAGCAGCAAGCCGATGAGTGCGCCCACGCCCGCTACGGCAAAGCCCAAACGCACGAGGGCGCTCATCTGCGTAGGCGACATAAAAAGGCAGCGCTGAAAGAAAAAATATGATACCGCAAGATAGCCTGCGCTTATCACAAAGAGCCAAAACCACGGCGTGGCAGTATTTTGCCACGCGTAAATCTTTAAAATCAATCTATTCAAGATCTCCTCCATCTTATAAAATTCTTAAGAATACTTTTTAATCTTAAGATTTAAATTTATGAGGGAATTATAGCAGTAAAAGATAAAAATTTAGGTCCGTATTGCCCTAAATATCGGAGTTTTATAAGCTTTAAGCTTAACGTATAAAATTTCAATTTTAAAATTTGACGCTCCTTGCGTAGCGGCGGAAAGTTTTTGAGATATGAAATTAAAACGGTAGATTTTATAAAATTTTATCTTTGTCGGGATCTGTTTTGAGGAAAAATAAAATTTTGATCCGAAGTAGGGCGGTTTTTATCCCGGTCGCACGCCTTCCTTGAAAAAAAGAGTGGGCGCAGAGCAGAAAGGAGAGCAGGGCAAGACGAGATGCGGCAGAACGAGGCTCGGTGCGACAAGATAGAATAAAGCTAGCCGTGTGGCGCAAATTTTAAAACCATGCGCGCTTAAAATTGCGATCACCCGAAGTTGTACTCGATCAAAACAGCCCGTGATCGAAATTTACGCCTTACGGCGGCGTGGCGCAGCAAATCTAAAATTTAAAATTTAAGGCCGCTAAAAACGCCGCTGCATAAATCCTCCGACTAAATTTTATCCGTTTAATTCGCCCTGCCGCGAGCCCGTTTAAATTTAAACTCTTTGCGCCCAAGATACTGCGCGCGTTGAGGATAAAATGAAGAAAAGGACGATTCTGCGTCAAATTCGAAAAACTATTCCTGCGCGCTAAAGTCGGTTTGGTAAATTAAACCGACAAGATCGATTCTGAATGAAGGCAGCGAGAAAAGGAGGCGATTCTACGCCGCAGATCAAAACCATAAATGCGCATAGGCGGGAGATAAAGAAAGCGCGGCACGGATCATTTCTGCGCACAAACGCGCAGGGGTGCACGCAGTGTTATTTCGCAGTAAAATTTTACGGATTTGATCTCACGCGTAAAGGGCGAGATCAAGCCTAAATGCCCGCGCAAGGACAAATTTTACGCAATACGGGCCTTATGTGAGCGCTAAATCGCGGCTTTTAGCGCTTCAAATTTCGCGTCTTGCTCGGCTAGAAGCTGTCCTTTCTCATCACGCGAGACGTAAATTTTAAAGATATTCTCGCCCGCCTTGTCGTAAAAGCCCACGAATTTCGAGAGCATCCCCATGAAAGTCTGCGTCACGAGGATGATCTTATCGATCTCATCCGTCTTTAGATGACCCGCTAAAATGCCCAGCCCGTGCGCCTCATCGCCGTTTGCGCCCATGCCGAAATTATAATATCCGCGCGCGCTCTTGCCGCTTGGGATCTTGGTTTTAAACTCGATGATGAAGCTCGGCGTATTTTTCACGAAAAGCACCTCGCCCCAACTCTCAAGCTCCCTAATGACCTCGCCGAATTTATCGCCGCCCGCGCTCTTTCCGAAGCGCTCGGGCAGGTTTAGCAGTACGTCGATCTCCTTCGCGTCCAGCTCCTTGCAGATCTGCGCGATCGAAATTTTAGGGTTTTGCGCGAACAGCGCCTCGATTCTCTCTTTCATTTTCATCCTTTCTAAAATAAAATTTTGAGCGCCATTATAATATAAAAATTCTAAGTTACAGATAATGGCAATCAATTAAAGAGGATTTGAAAAGCTTATTCTAAGAAAAATTTAGCGCTGCAAAGTGCTTATGCGTAGAATTTTAAGTGATAATACAAAGAATTTTATCTGCACAGAATTTTATAATTCTAAAATTCCGCAAATCTTTAGAGCTTTATCATAGCGGATCGTATCCGAAGCGATTGGACCCGCTATCGCCGTGCTGCACGAAAAATACAAGCAGCACTATCCAACCCACAAATGATACCAAAAACCCGATATCGCCGAAAAAAGCACCCACGATCGGCGTTAAAATAAGCAGAAAAAACCAGCCGCTTCTATCGGTGTCATGTAGTCGCCTGACTGATACGGCAATGGCTGGCACGAGCATAGCTAGCTGAAAAAGCGCATCTATAATGCCGATTTCTTGATGAACGATCCTGCCGGCTATTATTTGATTGTACCCTATCGTAGTGCCTAAAACGCCATCTATCAAGCTCAAAACAATCCCACCAAGCACGGTAAATAGAAAAAACCACCAGTACTCCGACCTCGATGCTCGCCCGCTAAATGCGGCGTATTTTTGCTTTACGCAAGTTTGCACAGACTCCATAAAAGTCATTTTAAACTCCTTTTTTAAAATAATGTAGGATTATACTAATCGCCCCTTAAATTTAAATACCTAAAACTCCCGCCCGTTCATCTGCCTTACGTGATACGCCAGATGCACTAGGCCGTAGCCGCCTTTTGAAGCGGTAACCTCCCTAGTACCATAAACCGCCGAAACATTTAGAATTACCGAAGCTAACCACCCTATGGCAAATACTAAGGCAAAAAGCTGCGAGTCAAGCGCTATCAGGACTAGAGTTACTATCTCCGTAGCCGCAATAACATAAAACGCTCTTAGATAGTTTTTCTCTCCGCTGCAATCGTAAAGCTCTTTACTAACTAGCAGCTGATAGATCAGATATACCGCTGTGCATACGTAATAAATGCTTATCATAAAAACTGATGGTTTAAACAATTCAAATCCTACAAATATAGTGCTTACTGCGCTTATAGCCGAGGAAACCCCGACTAGCACGGCGTTTGATAGCAGATCCGTGCTGCGTATTGCCCGCGCTAAAAAATATAACCCTACAGCTAGGCATATCATAGATATAAGTCCAACGCCCTCCAACGCACCCACTTTATCTACATTCTTGATATATCTGCCTACCGCATTTAACGCCTCAAGCCCAAACGTTATGTAAAGGGTAGTTTTGGCAGTAGATAGATTTTCGCTCTGCTCTTTAGCGTCATCCGCATAAACATACAGGATTGCTCCCGCGCCTACGGATACATTTAGCTTTCGCACCATATCAGGCAACCTAAAAAAGTCGCTAACAAGCCAGATTAAAAATAAAACATTAGGCACCGAGAAAATAACCATAAAATGAAAAAAGCCCTGTTCTATATCCTTTAGGTCTGATGCTTGCACGCCCAAATCCGGACGAGATGAGTTTACAAGCGCCAACAGCTCGTTACCTTCTATACTCGTCCATATGACAGCAACCACTACTAAAAAAAGCCAGATGAGAAATGGCAGCCCGCCTAAAAGCTGAAAAATCGCGGAGATTATACGCCCAAGATAAAATCTATGCGCACCGAAAGGCCCGAGGAACATATAAAATACGTAGGCCTTATTTAGATCGTAAGCCCTAGCCGCTGAAATCTGCCTTGCTGAGCTTTGCGTAGAGTTAATTCTATCGGAATTTGAGGAAGCTGAATTTTGCCAAGTGGAATTCTGCTCTGTAAAATTCTGCGAGTTTGCGGCATTCTCGGTAGAATTCAAACTTTTAGCGTTAGAATCTTGCTCGCCAGAGCCTGTCGCAGCAGAATCTCGCAAAATAGAATTTTCTTCATCTAGGCCTTGAGCTGCAAAAGCTAAATTTTGCTCCGCAGAATTCTGTGGAGTAAAATTTTGCCTTATGGAAGTGGAATTTTGCTCTATAGAATTCTGAGCCGCGAAATTTTGCTCGCTAGTATCATCCGCCGCAAGAGCTTCTTGTGCTAAATCTAAATTCTCAAATTGCTCCTGTGATTTCTCATCCAGGGGCTTTTTTTCTTCGCCGCTTTTACGTCTTATACTGGCTAGCGATGCAGGATTGCTGCTGCTGCCCCAAATATCTTCGCCCATCTGCTCTCCTTGATTTTTAAAGCAATTTTACCTGAAATTTAAGGAATTTTTGTATATTCGCCGCTACAAATTCAAAACAAAGGACAAAAATGTCAAAAGTAACATTTCAAGGAAAGCCCGTAGAGTTAAGCGGGCAAGAGATAAATCTAGGCGATCGCGCGCCGCAAGTGCGCTTAGTAGCTCAAGATCTAAGCGAAATCGAGATCGCTAACGGCAAGCACGTGCAAATCATCGTCGCCGTGCCGTCGCTAGATACGCCCGTCTGCGCGACGGAGGCACGTAAGTTCAACGAGCGCGCCGCATCGCTTCCTAACACCGAAGTAATCGTCATTTCGATGGATTTACCGTTTGCGATGGGGAGGTTTTGCACGACTGAGGGGATAAAAAATCTACGCGTTGCAAGCGATTTCCGCGATAAGGAATTTTGCCGCCGCTACGGCACCCTCATCGCAAACGGCGCATTAGCAGGTCTCAGCGCCAGAGCAATCTTCGTCATAGATACCGCAGGCGTCGTGGTTTATAAAGAGCTCGTAAGCGACATAGCCTCTGAGCCCGACTACGACGCAGCGCTAGATTTTGCAGAGCTCGTCGCTCGCAACAGCTGCTCTAACTGAGCAAGATAATAGATCCAAGGTTTGGATAATTTTTGCCTCGCTTTAGTTCACTACTTTAAGCAAATTCGCCCTACTGCAAGTAAAAAACGAAGTAGGGCGCTTAAAATTCTACTTCAATTTTACATTTTGATTTTACGCTTTAATTTGTGCTCCAGCGTACGCAAAGCTATTAACGCACAGCAATAGCAAGCGAACGAGCACGAAATTTATAGGATCGTCTGCTGCTAAGTTTTAAATTTAGCAGCAGTGAGAGTTAAAATTTTAAAATTTGCCCGCTTAACTACTCCGCGCGATAAATTCGCTAAAAGAGATCTCCTGTGCGTAAAATTTAATTCCGAGCGAGGCAAGTTTGTCTTGCAACGGCAGCGCCAGCTCCTCTATGCCGCTAAATACGCAAAGCGGCAAATTTTGCGTCTTATCTTTAGTCGCCGCAAAGCTCTCATCGTCAAAAATTTTCTTTAAAAACACGAGCGTTTTTACCTTATCCGCGCCCAGATCCTCGATGAAAACGCTGAAATATTTATATTCGGGCTCCTCGCGCGCTTCATCTTTCAGCGCGTAGTCGTCTGCTAGTTCGCGGTAAAATTCGTTGTTTAAGTCCACAAACGGCGCGATCGCTTCAAGCGAGCAAGGCACCTCAAGCGCGGCAAGGGCGGTTAAAATTTCTTCAAATTTAACGATGTCGTCCGCGACCTTTATCGGCTCCCAAGAGCCAGCGCCGTGATAGGCAAAATACACGGGCGAGGCGACGCCTAGGGCAAAATCCACGAAAAACGGATCGTCCATGCCGTTACGCACGATGACCCGCCAGCTCTTGCGCCACTGGCCTGGCGTATCGTCTGCTAGCTCCTCGCCTGTTTTGCGATCAGTAAGTCTATATCCCTCCTGAAAACTCTCAAACTCGCCCTCATCAGGATAGAAAAACGGCAACAAAACGGACTCTGAAACGATACGTTTGCGGATAAAATTTCGGATCAAACTTGAGATTTGCACGGCACGACCTTTGGGTTAAATTTGAGCGAATTTTAGCAGAGTTTTTAACCTGCGCAAAATTTACATTCAAATTTGACGCACACAAAAGAAGCAAATTGTGCTCAAATTTTCACCAAATTTGAGCACAAAAAGACAAGCGGAAGTATCGCGAGATGATTTTGAGAGTTGTGCAGAAATTTTAAGTCAAGGCTAGACAAGTAGTCTGCCGCAGACTTAAAATTTCAAATCTCTCTCAAAAGCACTCGCGAGACGACGCGCTAAATTTTATAGCGACTGCAAAATTTTAGGTTTACCAAACGCCGTAATCGGCCTAATCTCTCCCTTAAATTTCTCAATCTGCGCTAGCACGGTGTGAGCCGAGTTGCTTTGCGCGAGACTTGACGTGCCTTTATCAAACGTAAGCACATTTACGCAGCCGTGCTGGCAGAGGCTCTTTTCGCCCCAAACCTCGGGATCGTACCACGCGCCCTCGCAGATCGCTGCGACGCGCTCGGGCACGATGTCGGTGACGAGCACGCCTGCCAAAATTTCGCCGCGGTCGTTGAAAACGCGCACGATGTCGCCGTTCGCAAGCCCACGCGCTTCGGCGTCTTTTGGATTTATCAGCACCGGCTCTCTGCCGCTAACCTCGGCAAAATTTCTGATGATCGAGTTGTTTAGCTGGCTGTGCAGGCGGTAGCGAGAGTGCGGGCTTACGATGTGGATCGGATATTTAGCTGTCTTTTTCGCATCGCCTAGCCACTCTTTAGGCTCGATCCAAGTAGGCATCGGCGGGCAGTCGGCATAGCCCATCTTAGCGATTACCGGTGAGTAGAGCTCGATCTTGCCAGACGGCGTACCGAGGCGATTTTTGGCGGGATTTTCGCGGAATGCCGCAAGGCGCGTATATAGCGCGCTACTCTCGTCGTCCTTTTCAAAGCGCACGAAGCCTTTATCGTAAAATTCCTCGAAGCTAGGCATCGTTATATTTAGACCTTTGGCTTGCTCTGCGGCATCGGCGTAGAATTCCTTCATCCAGCCTAGCTCGTCCTTGCCCTCGCTAAAGACCTCGCCGTATCCCCAACGCTTGCAGATCTGCTCGCAGATCCAAAAGTCGCTCTTACTCTCGCCCATCGGCTCGATTGCAGGCCTGTAAGCGACTATATATTCGCCCGTAGCGCCCGTTTGGTTGATGTCGTTGCGCTCGACCTCGATCGCGACGGGAAGCACGATGTCGCTAAGTTTTGCGGTGCTCGTCCAGTAAGGCTCGGCGGTGATAACGGTATCGAGTTTACGCCACTGCCTCACAATATTATTCACGTCTTGATGGCGCGTAAACATCGATCCGCACGCCATATAAGCGACTCTCATATGCGGCAGCTTGATTTTAGTGCCGTCGTAGTTGATCTGCTTGCCCGGATGCTCCAGCGCCTCTATGCTGCGAGAGGACGGGATGGTGATGTTTTTCGCGTTTTTCCAAGGCGCAGAGCCCGTGTTTTCGTATTTCTCATCTATGCGCGTGCTAAGTCCCTTTAAAATCGGAGCCACTTTATTCGTAGCGCCTGCAGAGTCGTAGCCTAGGCTAAATTCAAAGCCGAGACCCTCCTTGCCGATATGTCCTAGCATCGCATTAAGCGCCACTAGCGCCCAGAAAGGCTGCTCGCCGTGATCAGCACGCTGCAAACCGCGACCGATTAGGATCGTGCTCGGCTCCTTTGCAAGCGCCGTAGCAAATTTCGCAATAGCCTCCTCGCTAAGCCCGCAAATTTTGCTCGCCCAAGCGGCGTCCTTTACGATTTTATCGCTCTCGCCTAGAAAATACGCTTTAAATTTATTAAATCCGACGGTGTATTTTTTGATAAATTCCTCGTCGTAGAGCTTATTCGTAAACAGATAATGGCACATGCCGATGATGAGCGCGGTGTCGGTGTTCGGGCGCACGATGATATCTTCGCTGCCAAAGTAGCGCGCGGTGTCGTTTCTCATCACGTTTACGCTGTAGGTTTTGATGCCTGACTTCTTAAGCTCTTGCATGCCGATGTAGCCGTCGTGCGTAGGCGGAATGGATGAAATTTGATTGGTTACCACAGGATCGGTCGCCCAAAATACGACGTTTTTGGCGTTTTTGACGATCGCTTTCCACGTAGTAGGCGCGTCATAAACGGCGCTTGAGCCAAGCACATGAGGCATTATAACAAGCCCCGCGCCGGTGGAGTAATCGCCGCTTTCCTCTACGTAGCCGCCTAAAATTTTAAGCATTCGGTGCGCTACGGTGCGTCCCCAGCCGATCTTACCGCTGCCGCCCCACCAGTAGCACTCGCCGTAGATCGCCTCGGCGCCGTATTTGTCGAAATTTTCTTTTAGAGCTTTGGCGGCTAGATCAAGGGCCGTGTCCCAGCTAACGCGCACGAACTCCTCTTTGCCGCGCAGTTCACTCTTTGCCGCGCCCTTTGCCTTTAGATAGCTTTTGCGCACCATCGGATAGAGCACGCGGTTTTCGTTTTGGATATTATCGGGCAGGCTGTAATTCATCGTGTTTGGAAATTTATCGCCTTCGAAATCGCTTACCGAAACGATCTGCGACGAGTTTAAATTTAGCCAAAAAGTGCCGAATCTGTTCGCGCCGAATACCTTTTTATTATCAAAAATCGTCTGCGTTACTCCCTCAATCCTGCTAGCACTTGCTGCGCTTGCGCCTAAAATCCCTGCCTTTAAAAAGTCTCGCCTTTTCATCTGATCTCCTTTATCATTCAGGTTTTTTTGCGTTGTGTTGTAGATATTTTATGATCAAATTTAGCTCGTCGCCCTCGAGCGCTACGTAGTTTGCATTGATCATCTCTTGCAGATTCGCAGGCCACTGATTTGCCGTGAAGCTCTTTGGCTCATGCAGGCGGTGACACGCTGAGCAGATCTGCTCGTAGTTCGTCTTTGCCTCCGTATAAAGCGCCTTAGCGTCCTTAGCTACGGCATCCGAGCTGATTTCGTAAATTCCCTCCGCCTCATACCAGATCTCGCCGTAATCGTCCTCGAGCTTTTTGCCCTTTTTAAAATTTGCTTCGGCTTCATTCGTAAAAATCGCGTAAATTTCAGCTTCTTTCATATTTTTTTGTATTTGAAGCTGATAGTTTTCGCTCACGACGCCTTTAATTTTAATCTTGGTAACGCCACCTTCGCTGGATATCACCTCGATCGGCGTTAAAATTTCAGCCTCGCCGATTGCTTTGCCGTCTTGCGAGATCGTAGCGGTTTTAGAGATTACCTCGCCGCCGAAAAGCGAACACGCACAGATAAATGAGATAAAAATTTTCCTCATAAAGTATCCTTTCTAGATTGTCTTTAACGCGAATTATAAATCAAAGATAAATTTAAATTTGTCGCGATTGCGACGAATTTATCCTTTTTATGTAAAATTTACGTGAAATTTTATGCAAAGAGCTGCTATGATAGATAGACTAAATAACGATTACAGTGAGAAATTCGACTTTTTAAGCAGGGAGCGGATTGCCAAATTTAGGCGCGAAAGCTACGCTCGCGGCGACGTGATCTACGCGCAAAAGTTTAAATTTATCATTCTACTGCGCGGCAGGGCGAAGCTAAACTGCTACGAAAACGGCAAGGAATTTATCTTTAGCTTCGTAAGAAGCGGCGCCTACGTCTGCTTGGATAAAAACACGAGCCTTGAAATTTTAAGCGACTGCGAGACGCTGCAGATCAACATCTCGGAGCTTTTTGGGCTGCTTGGAGACGAGTTTGCAAGCTCGATCATAAACGCGCTTATCAAAAATATCTACTCGCAGCGAATTTTAATTAAAGAGATCGTCTTTGCAAAAATCCAGACGAGAATTTTAAATTTTCTAAATCGCATCGCAAACGCAGATAATATCGTGGAGCTTCCCTTTAATATAATGACGCTGGCAAGCCTACTCGGCGCGCCTCGCCAAAATGTCTCCCAAGCGATTACGAAGCTAGTAAACGACAAAAAGATCGTGAAATTAAAGGGCAATAGGATTAAAATTTTATAGTCTGAATCTGCGCGGCGGTCTAAATTTAAACACAAAAGGCTATTTTGAGCGAAACCGCCTAGTAAAAAGGGCTAAAACCAAAATGGAATTAGCCCTAAATTTAGCTTATTTGCAAAGCTTATGTGTGCTACAAAGCTGCGTTTAAAAAATCGAGCCTCTGCTTGCGGGTCGCAACGGATCGTCTCCAAAGCGGTTACCTCCGTTAGTGCCTTGCTGGATAAAAAATACGATCAATACTACCGGGCCTATTATCGGGACAAAAATTAACAGATAAAACCAGCCACTTCTATCGGTATCATGCAGACGCCTTACCGCTACGGCAATAGAAGGTAAAAGTATTGCCAATAAAAAGATTGAGTTAATGAAACCGATCATTCTACCGGAACTCGTAACGGCATAGGTGCCTAAGAAGCCATCCAATACTAACGTTACGATTCCTAAAAGTGCCGCAAATAATGCAAACCACCAGTACTCTGAACGTGGTGCACGCCCCTCAAAGTTGCAATAATTCTCTTTGAGACAAGTGCGAACAGACTCTATAAAAGTCATCTCAAACTCCTTTTTAAAATAAGATAAATTATATAACAATGGCACTTAAATTTGTCCTTTATATTGATTAAATTTTAAAATTTACCTTCGCCACCGCGCTGTCTGGCAAATACATTAAAATTTATCTCGAATGAACTTAATAGCGAGCTGTTTGATAAGCGGAGGAGGGTAGGTTAGGCGGAACAGATTTTGCTTTTTCGCTCGCGTTAAATGACAAAGTAGGGTGGCTACGACTGGCGCAACTATAATAGCGATTTTATCCGCTTGCCACGCCGTAGCTGCTCAAATTTTAAAATTTAGCCCTTTTGACGGCTTAAAATTTTAGAAATTTTTGCAGCGTCGTAAGTTTTTGCCTGCGCTTTTAGAAACTCGCAAAGCTCCTTCTGCTTGCAAAGGCCGTGAGCGAGCAAAAACTCCGCCGTCATCTCGTCATCCAGCACCACAGCTACTTTGATAAGCGTTTCGATCTCCTTTTTATCGATGCTTGCAAAGCTTTGGAATTTTAAAATTTCGTCCAAATAGCGTAATCTCTCGTCGCGGAATTTTTTAAATCTCGCGCTCTTTATGAACTCACGAGCGCGTGGATCAGGCGGATTTTTATATGCCGAAACGATAAAACCTGCATCTCGTAAAAATAGCAGCTCACCGCCTGCAACCGAGCTTACCACGCCGCTAATATCTGTAGCGCCCAGCTTAAGAAGCAATGAAAACGTCTCAAAATCTCCGCACGATGTGGCTAGATGTAACGATCCGCGTGCATGTATGTTTGCGCCGTGCTCTACCAAAAATCGCACTAATCGCAGCACATCCGCATTTTTTAAAATTGTGCGACGTCCTAACTTTTCGCTTGGAGTTATCAAATTCTTTTCGTCTGCACCCAAATCAGCGCTGCTTGGCGCATCAATACCCGCACCAAAATAAAGCGGACAGCCGTAAGAAATCGCAGTTTGCAACGGCGAGCCAATATATCCTTCATTGTAGTTCAAATCAGGCTTAAACGCAAGTATTCGAGTAATTCGTGTAAAATCAAGCTTTCCACTTCGCATTAGTTTCATATTTGCAATAAATGGCGTAAAAATCCGCTCGCCAAACTCCCCGAAATCCTCGTCGATCCTGCCCCTGTTTTGCGCCGCGAATTCCAAAAGCGCGTCCAAGCCCGCATCTATCTGCGCATCGCTAGCATTTTCATCGTAAAAAATTTCAAAATTCGGCTGCGGCAAATTTGACGCCACCTGCTGCGTAGTAGAAGCCGCCGCATCCTCTTTAGCGGCACCGAAAGCGCAGCCCGCAAGTAAAAGCCACAAAAAGATAAAATTTTTCATATCGCCCTCGCTTAAATTTTGCGCGATTATATCAAATCTAAGGCTAAATTTAACGGCGTCTTGAAATTTCATAAAAAGCAAATGACAAATAAATTTAGCCCAAAAAAGCGCCTTTTGATTTTAATTTCGCTAGAATTAGCCATAAATAACCTAAACAAAGGAGCGGCAAATGAAACTACTTTTTACTTTGATCTTGCTTTGTGCGGGGCTTTTTGCAAACACGCTGCAAGAGATCAGAAATAGCGGCGTCATCAGAGTCGGCGTCAGAGATGGTAGACCGCCTTTTAGCGAGATTAGCGGCGGTAAATTTGAAGGCTTTGAGATCGAGCTTGCCAATGCGATCGCAAAGGCGATTTTCGGCGCTAAACAAGGCGAAGTGCAGTTTGTCTCTCTAAGCGCCGCCGATCGCGTCTCGTATCTAGTCAATAATAAAGTCGATATGGTCGTAGCTACCTTTGTCATCGATTCGGCGCGTAAAAATCACGTGGACTTCTCGACGCCGTATTTTTCAACCAATCTCGGCGTGCTAACTCGCAAAGCGGATGCCATCAAAGATATATCGCGTTTGCGCGATATAAGGCTCGTAACTGAAGAGGATACAACTGTAGATAATTATCTCAAAAAAGAGAAATTTAGCAACGTAAGCTACTGCAAAAACACAAGCGAATGCTACGCGATGATCCGTGACGGCAAAGCCGACGGATACATCAACCTTAACATCACAGTGCTAGCCTACGCCGTCGTGGACGATACACTCGAAGTGCCGTTTCAAAACTTCGGTAAACCTGATTTCATCGGTATTGGCGTGCAAAAGGGCAACAAAGAGCTACTTGATTTCATCAACGCAGAGCTTGTCAAGCTAAGCAAAGAGGGCTTTTTCAAAAAGGCTTATCAGGACACTTTCGAGCCTTTTTACCGCGGTACGGCGGATAAAAAATACTTCCTTTTAGATGGAATTTATGACTTATTATAAAAGCGAGCTAGAAATTAAAATATAAAATTTATCGAAGGCAGTTTACATAACGAATAAATCTTGGGATTTAAAATTTAGAATTTGCGAAATTTTAAATCCCCACTTCGCCCCTAAATTTCAAACCTGAATACGTGCGGTGATTGAATTTTAAACCGCTTGCATTTATTTTCTCTAAAATATATAGTGCTATAATTATTTTAAAACTAAAAAGTAGGGGGCTTTTTATGAGATTACTTTTTATTTTAGCCTTATTTTGCGCTAGCATTTTTGCAAATACACTAGATGAAATCAGGCAGGCAGGGGTTATCAGAGTGGGCGTGCGCGAAGGTCGTCCGCCACTAAGCGAGTCTAATAACGGCAAGTTTGAGGGCTTTGAAATCGAGCTTGCTAGCTCGATCGCCAAAGACATTTTCGGCGATAAAAAAGGCGAAGTGCAGTTCGTAGCCGTAACCGCGGGCGATAGAATCCCGTTTTTGAAAAATAACAAGGTCGATATGGTCATCGGCACCTTTATGATTACGCAAGAGCGTAAGAAGCAGGTGGATTTCTCACTTCCGTATCTATCGGTAAATTTTGGCATCGTAACGCGTAAAGAGGATCAAGTGAAGGACTTCGCACAGGTTCGTGATATGAGAATTTCAATCGAAAAAAATCCCAACGGCTCGATGACCGAGCGCTATCTACGCAAAGAGAAATTTAGCAATTTAGTTTACTGCAAAAATACCTCCGAGTGCTATGCGATGATAAAGGACGGCAGAGCCGACGGTTACGCCAATGACAACATCATCGTCCTAGCCTATGCTGTCGTGGACGATACGCTCGAAGTGCCGTTTAAAAACCTAGGCGCGGCGGAATTCTTAGGCGTCGGCGTGCAAAAAGGCAATCAAAGCCTGCTTGATTTCATCAATGCCGATCTAATCAAGCTAAGCAAAGAGGGCTTTTTCAAAAAGGCTTATGAGGACACTTTCGAGCCGTTTTATCGCGGCACGGCGGATAAAAAATACTTCCTTTTAGACGGAATTTACAACATGCTTTAGACCTTAGAATTCTAAGGCGCGGAATTTTGAAATTTTAAAATTCCGCTACGCACACGGCGAGTAGATATTCTGGAACCTGCAAATTTTGAAATTTTAATAGCCGAAAAATCCCGCAAAATTTTAAAATTTAAAATTTTATCTCGCGCTCGGTTTAAAAACATCTATTCCATTCGGAGCAAAATTCCACGCTATGATAGAATTTTAAAATTTTATGCATGACGGAATTTTAGAATTTTACCCGCACCGAGAATTTTAAAATCCCATGTTGCAACAGAATTTCGTAGTTGAGGGCTTTTGCGCTGCGATAAAATATAAATTTATCGTGCGGTGTAGAATTCCGCAGATAAGCGCGATAAATTTAAAAGGATAAAATTCCGCGTGAGGCAAATTCTGACTCACGGCAAAAGCGCGGTCGCCGCAGATGCTATCGTTTAAGCTTTGTGGCCGCAGAAATTTACTCAAACGCCTTGTAGTGCGCCTCGTCGGCGAATTCTAACATCTCGCGATC
>CAUUSU010000007.1:0-17656 GCA_963547835.1 uncultured Campylobacter sp. | reverse complement strand
ACGATCGAAGCTAAATTTTAAAAAGTCCGCTCATAAATCAAAATTTTAACCTGCCACTATGAACACGGAGAATGAATGCCCGAAGCTAAGCGTAGAATTTTAATGCAAGCAAGAGTACGAATAGCCGGATACGAACACAAAAAGACAAAGCTTGGGCGCAGTCAAATACCGCTTGCGGTATGCGTCATCGCTCGTACATTTACTTTTCGCGATAGCAAGAGGCCCCGTCTAAACCCCTACTTTTTCGTGATTTTATAGAGCAAATTTCCTATGCTTTGGATTATCTGCACGAGTACGATCAGGATCACGACGGTGTATGCCATTATATCGGGGCGGAAGCGCTGAAAGCCGTAGCGGATCGCCACGTCGCCGAGCCCGCCGCCTCCGACCGTGCCCGCCATCGCCGTAAATCCGATGATGACGATGAGCGTTAGAGTAATCGCGCCGATGATGCTAGGCAGTGCTTCGACGAACATCACGCGAAAGATAATCTGCGTCTTGCTCGCTCCAAAGCTCTTCGCCGCCTCGATCACGCCGCTATCGACCTCCAGCAGCGCGCTTTCGATGAGCCGCGCGATAAAGGGCGCCGAGCCGATAGTAAGCGGCACGATCGCCGCGGTGGTGCCGATGCTCGTGCCGACAAGAAGCTTCGTAAGCGGAAAGAGCACGATCAGCAAAATTATAAACGGAAAGCTTCGCAGCGTGTTTATCGCGACGTCCAGCACGGCGTAGATGATGCGGTTTTCGCAAAGCCCGCCGCGACGCGTAAGGATAAGCACAATCGCAAGTACGAGCCCCAAAATAAACGCCAAAGCCGTGCTTACGAAGGTCATATACAGCGTCTCCAGCGTCGCGTTTAGTAGCAGCTTCGGAATCACTCCGCTAAAAAAATTTTGTATCCACTCTATCATTTATGTCCTTTCATTTTGCGTCTGTTTGCGCTATATCAGGCTTTTGCGCCATTATAAAAATTTTTGAAATTTTAAAATTTTGAAATTTACCGCTCATGCGGCGGTAAATTTTATGAAATTTTACCGCTTAGGGCCCGTAAATTTAGATAAAATTCCGTCTAAATTTAATGCACAGCCCTTAAAACCAAAGCTAAATTTTAAAATTTCAAATCCGTGCGAATTTCCGCCCCGCGTCCTTAAAAAATTTCAAATTTCTTAAATAGCTCGGGTTCGTCCTGCACGATGCCGCGCTCTATGAGGCTTGCCACGACTTCTCGGCTGCAAAGCGTCTCCTGCGGCCACCGGCGCGTATAGCCCTCCCACTCGTGCTTGCTCGTAGCGTCTATGCAGATGCGATCGTCCTGCGCCACAAACACGTCGCGCAGCGCATCGATGCTATTTACGATGCGCCAAACGCTCATATAGAGGTTGCTCGCGTCATTCCCCGCATCGGTGAAAATCAAAATTTTAAAATGCTCGCTAAATTTTAAAATCCGCCGCCAGCTCCGCTCTACAAGCTCTTTTTTGTCTATGTTTATCAGCACGAGCGGGTTTTTCGTATCGCAAAAGTGCTGCTTAAGCGCCAAAATAGCAGGCTCCTCGTTTTGAAATTTAGCTAGCAGCTCCTCGTCGCTTAAAATTTGCGGCGCCTGCGAGCTTAAATCCGCCGTCGCATCAATGCCGAGCTTGCCGCCGAAGCAGGAGTTCGGGCTTGCGTGATCGAGCTGATCGCACACACCCTCGCTAAAAACGAGGCTGCGCGCGCCTATGCGGTTTAGGACGTACTTCGTAAGCGCCTCGTACTCATCTAAGCCCGGCGCGTCCTGCGGCACGAAAACGGCGTGCTTGACGAAGCTCATCTGTCCCACGCCCCAAAACGCGTGCATGATCTGTTTGGCTGCAGCGGGGTAGCGCACGACGATCTTAGCCAAAATCAGATTGTGAAATACGCCGTTTTCGGGCATTTTATAATCGATCAGATCGGGCGCGCTCGTGCGAAACAGCGGCAAAAAGATCCGCTCGGTCGCATACCCCATAAATTTATCCTCAAGCGGCGGCTTACCCACGACTGTGGCGTGAAATACGGGCGCGCGCTTGTGCGTGATCGCGCTAACCTCCATCACCGGGAATGGCTCTACCGGCGTGTAATATCCGGTATGATCGCCGAAAGGCCCCTCCGGCTCGCTTATGGCGGGATCGACAAAGCCCTCGATCACGTAGTCCACGCCCTCTGGAACGTAAATTTCATTCGTAAGCGATTTTACCAGGCGAGCGGGGCTGCGGCGGATGAAGCCGTAAAGCAGCAGCTCAAAAATCCCCTTAGGCAGCGGCGCCTGGCCGCACCAGATATAGAGCGGATCGCCGCCGATCGCCACGGATACGGGCATCTTGCGCCCCGCTTTGCGGTATTCGTCAAAAAAGCCCGCGCCGTCTTTATGGATCTGCCAGTGCATCCCCAAGCGGTCGCGCCCGTAAATTTGCAGGCGGTACATGCCGAGATTTTGCGTTTGAGAGTTCAGATCCTTCGTATAGACCTGCCCCATCGTGATGAACGCGCCGCCGTCACCCTCCCAGGTCTTAAGAACGGGAAGCTCGCCAAGATCGACGTCAGCGCCTAGATGCGCGACCTGTTGGCACTCTCCGCGACCGCTAAGGCGCTTTACAAAAATTTTACGAAGCGAGATTAAGTGCGCTAAAAAATCAAGCTTTTCGCCGAAGTTTTGCGGACGCTTCGGCTTTAGCAGGCCCTCAATCTCGGCGGCGATCTCGTCAGGTTCGCGACCGAGGATTAAATTTAACGCAGAAGATGAGCCGAAAATATTGGTTAGCACCGGCGGCATCCGTTTGCCCTGCGCGTTTCGCACGTTCGTAAAAAGCAGCGCCTGCGAGTGCTCTTTTTTGACCTCGATATAGCTTGCGTGCGCGATCTCAAGCTCCGTACCGATCTGCTCTTTTACTTCGCGCAATAGCCCGTTTTCGTAAAGCCTCTTTATCCAAAAATTTCCGTTTAAAATTTCATCAAAGCTCTGCATCCGCTGCCTTTAAAAAAATAGATTTTTTTCTTGCGGTTTTTGATTTAGAAGCTGCACGATCGCGCTCTTCTCCGTAAAAACCAGCGCGTAGTGAAACTCGGGCAGGCTCTTTAGCGCGCTTAGCTTATTGAAGCGAAAGTCGATCTTAGTGCCGTCCAAGCGATCCTCCCAGCTAGCACAGACGATAATTTTTTCGCGGAATTTTGCCCGCAAAAACTCCGCCTCGCGCGCAAAAAGCTCAGGATCGCTCTCGGCGATAAAGGCGCGGTAGCTTCCGCCAAGCGAGCTAACGTTAAAAAATCTATCCACAAAAATCGGCTCGAAATGGCCGAATGCGCTTAAGCTTTGAAATTTAAAGGGTATGTTTTTGCGCGAGAGATACTCGATCACGCCGCATAGCTCGGGCAAAAACAGCTGCGGAAAGATTAAATTTGAATAATAAAGCCCGCCAAAAACGAAGCTGCTATAAAATATCGAGCCGCCGTAAAGCAGCCTAAAATCGTCGCTCGCAGGGATCGTGACAGGCGAGATACCGAGGCTTTGCAAAAGATCGCCGTCGGTGGTGAAGTAGGTATTTTTCTCTTTGGCATTCATCAGACTGATGAAAAGCTCGCCCTTGCTGCGCGGCGCAAACATCAAATTTTTCGGCACGCTCGTGTAGCGCAGGATCTCGCTTTGCACCTCGTTTATCAGCACGAAGCCGTGCCGCCACGTCTCGCCCAGAAATTTTATCAGCCGCACTAGCGCCGAGCATAAATTTTCGACCTTGATAAAGGCAATCTCGTCGTTAAGCGGCTTGAAATTGTTATCGAAAATGATCGCGTACGCGCCATTATTGATCGCGGTGCGCACGTCACGCTCGTTTGCGCCGAGTGCGATGAAAGCTCCCTTTTTCGCGACCTTTGCGGGCTCGATCGCAAAGCTCTCGACCGCGGAGATCGCGGGATTATTTAGCATCGTTCCGTTTACGATACGGGTCAAATTTAATAAATTTACCATTACGATTTCCCTGCGGCGGAGCTTTTGGTGGACGCGCTCTTTGCGGCGCGGCGCGGCTGTTTCGCAGCAAGCGTGGAGATTGCGGCGGACGCGGCGGCTTCTTTTGCGGCGATTACGGTAGGCGCGGCAGTATTTTTTGCGATGCGGCGAGATTTTGCGTTCCGCGAAGCGCTTTTAGTCGGTGCCGATTTTGCGCTAGCTGCGGAAATTTTATTTTGCGCGACGCTTTTTACGGATGCTGATTTTGCGACAGATACAGAAGCTGCGGCGGGCGCGATACTTTTAGCAGCCGATGCGGTTTTTACGATAGGTTCAGGGTTTTTAGTAAGCGGGGATTTTTTTGCTGGCACGCTTTTTGTCGCTGTGTTTTTTTTAGCAGAGGCGCTTTTGGAAAGCGAGGCGTCCTTTTTAATGCTCGCGCTAGAAACATCTGCCGTGCGCTTTCTACGCGATGCGGCGCTTGCTTTAGAGCTCTCGCCATCCGCACTCACATGCTTTTTCGTGCGCTCGTCCGTAAATTTATCGGTGCGTGAAAATGAGCGCACGACCGCGCGCGCGCCAAGCTTTGCACATTTTAAAGCGGCAGACTTCGACAGCTCGCAAATGCCTAGCGTTAAAATTTTACGCGCTGCAAATTTTAAAGCAACCCCCGCACCGAGCTTCAGCGCCAAAGGAGTGGCGCATACAAGCCCGCCTGCACCGATCTTTGCGGCAATGGAGTAGTTGCGGTAAAACTTTAAAATTTTATCCGAAGCGCCGCTTTTTTGCGCGCAGAGCCCAGCCGCGCCGTAGATAGCGAGCTTCGAAGCCTTGCGCGCTAGAGCCCTCATCACTAACCTACGATCGCGCCGTTTTTTACGGGCGCGAGAGTGCTAAGCAGCGTAAGACTGCCGTCCTCAGCGCTTAAAATCATACCCTCGCTGCTATGTTTAAAAATTTTAGCGGGTTTTAAATTTGCCAGCACGCAGATCTGCTTACCAACAAGCGCGGCGGGATCGTAAAATTTTGCGACGCCGCTGATGATTTGACGCGGCCTCTCCTCGCCCAAATCAATCATAAATCGCAACAACTTCTCGCTGCCCTCTATGTTTTCGCACTCCAAAATCGTGCCGACTTTGATAACGCATTTCTTAAAATCATCGATTTTAATCTGCACTTCAAATGCCGCGCCTTGGACTTCTTGCGCCGTAGCGCCCAACCTGGAAGCGTTTACGTTTAAGCTTGGCGCGTCTTTTGCCGCGGCGTCTGCGCCCGAACAGCTTGTAGAATTTACAGCGCCATCCAGTCTATCGTAGTCTGCCTTCGGCATCAGCTCGTGATCGATCTTGGTAAAAAGTGGCTCGCATGGCTTGGCCTTAAAATCTAAAATTTCGCCGCGAAGCACTAGCTTCTCATAAAGCGGAGTGGATATTTCAAAGCCTAGCGTATCTGCGATACGTGCTGCCGTCTTCGGCATCGCGGGACTTAGCAGCACGGCGACTTTAGCCAGAATATTTGCGACCAATGCGACTAGAGCCAGCGCCTTGGCCTGCTCGCCGTTTTTCATCAAATTCCACGGCTCGTATTTCGCAATCGAAGCGTTCGCAAGAGCAAGCGCCCTCCAAAGCTCCTCTAAATATCTATTGGTAGCAACCTCCTCAAGCGCGCTAAGCGCGGCGCTCAGATAGGAGTTCGCCTCCTCGATCTCGGCGGTGAAAAATTTCATCACGTCTTTGGAATTTATGACATAATCCGAATATTTCGCGCTCATGCCGACGATGCGGCTGAGTAGATTTCCAAGCTCGTTGGCAAGCTCGGAATTTACGCGGTTTATAATCGCTTTTTGCGAAAAATCGCCGTCTTGACCGAACGGTACTTCGCGCAGTAAGAAATAGCGAAACTGCTCCAGCCCATATGCGTTTGCGACCTCGCGCGGATCCACGACGTTGCCCAGGCTTTTGCTCATCTTTTTGCCGTCGCGCGTCCACCAGCCGTGAGCTGCGATGCTGCGCGGCATATTTAGCCCCAGGCTCATCAAAAATGCAGGCCAATAAACGGCGTGAAAGCGCAAAATGTCCTTGCCCACGATGTGCAGCGCGTCGCTCCAATACTCCATCCGCTCGCCGCCCGCGCAAAATCCAAGCGAACTAAGATAATCCATTAGCGCGTCCAGCCATACGTAAATCACGTGCTTCGAATCGTTCAGCTCGGGCGGAATTTTAACGCCCCAATCAAAGCCCGTTCGCGTAATCGAGAGATCCTTCAGCCCGCTTTTTACGAAGCTTACGACCTCGTTTTTTTTGCCTAGGGGAAGGATGCACTTTTCGTCCTCGTACCATTTTAAAAGTCTGTCTGCATAGGCGCTAAGTCTGAAAAAATAGCTCTCTTCTTTTAAAATTTTAGTCTTTTTGCCGCAGTCGGGGCAATACTCGCCGTCGATTAGCTGAGCGGAAGGAAAAAAACTCTCGCAGCTTACGCAGTAGTTGCCCTCGTATTCGCCCTTATAAATGTCGCCCTTTTCATACATCTTGCGAAATACGTTTTGCACCGCCGCCTCGTGCGCGGAATCGGTAGTGCGCGAAAACATATCATAGCTGATGTCAAACTCGTCCCACAGGTCTTTAAATTTAGCGCTCACGCCGTCTGCGTATTGCTTCGGGCTTTTGCCGTGCTTGGCTGCGGCCTCCTCGATCTTTTGGCCGTGCTCGTCGGTGCCCGTTTTAAAAAACACCTCGTGTCCTTGCAGGCGGTAAAATCTAGCCATCGTATCGGCGATGATCGTCGTGTATGCGTGACCGATGTGCGGGACGTCGTTTACGTAATAAATCGGCGTCATTATGTATTTTTTCATCATTCTCCTTAAGTGTGTAGGATTATCCTACTGCCCTCCGGGACCGGTATTGGAAGCCAAAGTATAATTTACATATCCGGTCTCGGGCTGGATGGTAATAAGGGCATGCTCGCCCGCATTATTAGTAAGTGTAATTATGCATGGTCTATTATTTTCATCAAATGTAAAAAGCCTATCATATGGCACTGTAGAGTCAGCTACCTGTCCCATAGGACGCCCATAAGAATCAAAGACTATAGTTTGATTTGCCCGGTCTCCACAATTAGTAAATTCGACATTTCTAATATCGTAGGTTTTGCTTAAATTCAGCTTCTTATTGATTCTTTCAGCATTTCTATTTATCGCTTGATTTTGAAAACCTGCACTTAGAATTTTATTTGGATTTTGCGGATCTATGGCAAAATCAACCCTTGATAGATCAGACAGATCCGCACTACCGTTAGGATTACCGCTCATAGTGCTATCATAATACACCGTATAAGTCCAACCTTCGGCACTACCTTTGGCGGTAGTATAACTAAATTGAATTCTCCAAAGCTTTTTAAACCAATTCGGGTCATTAGGATCGAATTTGTTATCATTCATAGCCAGCTGCTGAGTATAGCGAATATGAGCAGCTACTTGATCTGCCGCCTCCACAAGGCTATTTCGATTGATTTGAGGCACCGCCACCGCCGCTAGAATTCCAACCACCACGATGATGAAAATCAGCTCTATCATAGTAAATGCTTTTTTCATAATTTTTACCTTTCATAAAAATTTTGTTTATATTTTAACATAAAATTTCGCAATTCGCACGCCTCGCTTGTAAATATCTATATTTTGTATCGAATTTTTATGATCCGAGACATATTCCGGCTCATCCGCATAGATAAAAGCGCTATCCCCGCTAGGTAGTCCGTAAAATTTCAGCCGCAGGCAGAGCCTCTCGTCTTCGCAACTTACACTTTTTACTCCGCGGTTTTTTAACTCACTTGCCAGCTGCCTAGCTACGTCAAATTTATAGATAAAATGCCGCTGCGGTTTGTTTGCGAACATCGCCTCATACATCACATCGCTAAAAATCACTGCAAAATAACTCACCGCTAAGCTTACCAGCGTTACACCCACGGCGATCTTGTGAAAGGTGCGAAATTTAGGCAATCTAACGCGGTACGAATTAAACAAAACCCGAATGATCAGAGGCGTAGCGATGACGCAATACGGCAGCATCATCTCAAGCGGCACGCGCTGTCTTAGAGAAAAAAGCATCGTTAGACAAAGCGCGCTTGTAGCGATGAACCACAGCAGGCTTTTTTCCTCTTTGATCCAAATTCTATAGATCGTGTAGATGAAAAATAAAAACACGAGAGGCGAAAACGCGCCCGCAAAAACGCCCACGGTGTCTAAAAAATACCCCTTCGGCTTGCCCTCAGAGCTTACGTCGTAAAAGATCACGCTGAAGCTAAATAGCGCTATGCAAAGCAGCAAAAGCTCCTTTTTGCGCGTATAAAGCGCCCAAATTCCAAAGCCTACGTAGAGCATAAAAAACGCGCGATCGATCAGGGCGCAAACGGACAGAAGCACGAAAAGCGCGATATTGTATTCGCTCTTTGCAAAATAGATCGCCAGCAGCGTGAAAAAAACGATGATGCCCGCAGGATTTAGCAAGATCGCGCTACTCATCGATGCAGGAAGCGCCATAAATAGCGCCGTAGCGACAACGCGGTCGAAGCGACGCTTTAGAATAAATTTTGAAATTTTATAGATCATCGCGGCGTTTGCGAAGTGGATCAAAATAAACGGCACGCGCAGGGCGTAGTCGTTGCGCCCGAAAATTTCGCAGCTTAAATTTGCGATTAGCGAAACGAGGGATTTTTTCTCGTAAAAAATTTCGGCCTCGTAATAGCTGATGCTTAAATTTGAGATCGCATAAAGCAAAAATATGCCCTGAAACAGGCACATTATAGAGATTACGAAAATTTCGTTTTGATAAAGCTTCTTCACTCTCATCCTTGCTGCTGGCACTTTAAATTTACGGCTAAATTCTATGGCCGAAATTTTATAAAATTTGAGCCGCCGAATCCTTTAAAATTTAGTCGCTAAATTTAACCGCGCGCCGCTTCATTCCTCTATCGTATAATTTTCCCAAAAGAAATTTATCCACTCATCCGTCTTTGAAATTTTAAAATCGGGCTGGATAAGCGCCTTGGGTTTGTAAAAAATTACCGCGGTTTTAAGCTCTATTTGCGGAAATTTCTCCAGCAGCACGCGCTTGATCTCGACCATACTGTCGCCGCTGTCGATGATATCGTCCACCAGCAGCACGCGCTTGTAAAGCTCCAGATCGGGCACGTTGAAAACGTCGATGGTGTCGAGCTTTTTGGTATCTGCGTAGTGGATGGAATTTATCGAAAATATCGTCCGCATATCAAGCGCATTGGCTAGCGCGTGCCCGAATGTGAGCCCGCCTCTAGCGATCGCCACGATTGCATCGGGCATGAATTCGTCCCTAACCTGCTTTGCTATAACTCTTGCGTCGCGATCCATCTCGTCAAAACTATAAAATCTCATATCTTTCCTTAAAATTTAATGCATCAAAAATACTAAAACGCTAATCGCGCCGAGCGTCAAAACGCCGAAATTTAAATCTTTTATCCTGCGCTGAGCGAGTCTAACTACGATATAAGCGATAAAGCCGAAGCTTAAGCCGTTGGTGATCGAATAGGTAAAAGGCATCAAAAACACTATGAAAAAGGCAGGGATTAAAATTCCAGCGTCGCTATAATCGATTTTACCAAGCTCGCTAAACATCAAAACCCCGACCATTACGAGGATCGGATAGATCGCATTTGCGGGGATCGCCTTAAATAGCGGCAACATAAACAGCGTCAGCACGAAAAATATAGCGCAAAATACCGCGGTAAGCCCCGTGCGACCGCCCGCTTCCACGCCGCTGGCGCTCTCGGCAAATGCAGTAACCGTACTCGTTCCTATAACGGCGCCTGCGACGCTACCTATCGCATCGGAGGTTAAATTTCTAGATAGTTTTTTCATGCCGTCTTTGCTATTCTCTCCAAAAAGCCCCGCGCGGTTTCCTACGCCGGTTAGAGTGCCGATGCTATCGAATAGATGCGTGACGAAAAATGTGATTATAAAAGGCACGAACGCAAGCTTCAGCGCTCCGGGGATATCTAGCTTAGCAAATATCGGCGTTATGCCGCTTGGCGCGCTTACTATGCCATGTGGTGCGGGCGAAATTCCAGCCACCCACGCAACGCACGAAGTAATCAAAATGCTTAAGATAAACGCCGCCTTGATTCTAAGCACGAAGAGCACCAGCACGACCGCTAAGCCTAAAATCCCAAGCAAAACGTTTAGATCTTTTAAATTTCCTAAAGTTACTAGCGTCGCCTGACTAGGCGCGATGACGCCCATCTGCTTAAGTCCGATGAAGCAGATAAAAGCGCCGATACCCGCGCTTATGGCGCGACGCAGATCAAGCGGGATAGATTTGATAACCCAAACGCGAAAATTGGTAAACGAAAGCACGGTAAAAAGCGCTCCGCTTATCGCTACGATGCCAAGTGCGCTCTGCCATGGCATCTTCGCATCCACGCACAACGCAAAGGTAAAATACGCATTTAGCCCCATGCCAACGCTAAGCGCAACGGGGGTATTTGCAAAGAGCCCATTAAATAGCGTTGCGATTATCGTAATAAGCGCGGTTGCCGTAACCAGCGCATCAAACGGCATACCTGCGATGCTCATAATGTTAGCGTTTACCGGCACGATGTAAATCATCGCCAAAAACGTAGTAAGCCCTGCGATAAGCTCCTGCCTTACCGACGTTTTTGCCGCGGCGAGATGAAAGAATTTCTCCACTTGCTCCTCCTTTAGAATTTATTTGTAAATTTCGATCTGATTATACAAGCTGTCGCGCTCTACGGGCACAAAGCCCGCAGTGCCAATCATATCGATAAAATCGCGCTTGCTCTGCCCTTTTTTACTGCCGGCGCCGGCGCTGCTTTGAATGCTTTCGTTCTCGATCGTGCCGTCAAGATCATCCGCGCCGAAATCCTGCGCTACGAGGGCTAAGCTTAGCGTCGAGGTCGCCCAATACGCCTTGATATGCGCGACGTTGTCAAGCAAAATTCTACTAATCGCGATCGTTTTTAAAATTTCGACCGAGCCCAAAAAGCCCTTCACGTCCAGATAGTTGTTCTCTCGCTGATACACGAGCGGGATAAAGGCGTTGAAACCGCCTCCGTTAGCGCGAGCCAGGCTCTCGTCTTGCAGCGCGCGGATGCGCAAGATGTGATCTATGCGGTGAGCGCGGCTTTCGATATGCCCAAAGAGCATCGTGGCGTTGCTCTGACGCCCGCGCGCATGCCACAGCGAGTGGATACGTAGCCACTGCTCGCTTGAGACCTTGCCTTTGCAAATTTGATCCCTGATCCGTTCGTCAAAAATTTCGGCGCCGCCGCCTGGCATCGAATCCACGCCGCTTTGCATCATCAGCTCTATCGTCTCCTCGTAGCTCATCTTCCACTTTCGCCGCCAGTAATCGATTTCCGCCGCGGTCATCGCCTTGATATGCACAAGCGGGTATTTTTGCTTTATCGCTTTGAAAATTCCCAAATATTGCTGCGGCGTAACGAATGGATTGTGCGAGCTTACGATATGAATCTCTTTCGTGCCGCGCGCTACGGTCTCATCCACGATACGCATGATCTCATCATCGCTCATCGTGTAAGCGTTTTCATTCTTGCGGTGCGCCGAAAATGCGCAAAATTTACAGGTATCTGCGCATAAATTCGAAGGATTGATATGGCGATTCGCATTGAAATAGACGTTTTTGCCGTTTTTTTCTTTGCGAATAGCAAAGGCGAATTTGCCCAGATCGAAAAGATCCAAATCCCATAACTTCACGCCGTCTTCGTAATTTAATCTCTCGCCGCTTTGTAATTTTTCTAAAATTTCCATCGATTTCCCAAGCCAAATTTTGTGCTAATTATATAATTTTTTGCTTACAAAACGGATAAGCGGACTAAATTTAGAGCCGAATTTCGTTAATTTAAAATAGCGTAGTAAAATGGGCGCCAAATTTTAAATAAGGAAAGCAAAATGTGTGGAATCGTAGGCTACATCGGAAATGAAGAGAAGAAAAAAATCATAATAAACGGACTGAAGGAACTCGAGTATCGCGGATACGACAGCGCGGGCCTTGCCGTGATGGATCAGAGCGCCAACATAAAGTATTTCAAAGCGGTCGGCAAGCTAAATAATCTCGAAGAAAAGATGAAAGATTTCACTTCGCAAGGCTTTGGCGTTGCGATCGGACATACTCGCTGGGCGACGCACGGAAAGCCCACCGAGCTTAACGCGCATCCGCATTTTGGAGATTTTAGCTTCGTCGTGCATAACGGCATCATCGAAAACTACATCGAGCTAAAGGACGAGCTCGAAGCGGACGGTGTGAAATTTTTAAGCCAGACCGATACCGAAGTAATCGTGCATCTTTTTGAAAAAAATTTCAAGGCTAGTAACGACGCATTTAAGGCATATGAAGCTACAATTAAACGACTAAAAGGCGCATACGCTACGCTTTTGATCACGAAGGCAGCGCCCGGAGAAATTTTCTTTGCTAAAAACGCGGCTCCGCTCATCGTCGCAAAAAACGATAAAAACGAAATTTTCTTTAGCTCCTCGGACGCTCCGCTCATCGGGCTTGCGAATACGGCTGCGTATCTGGACGATCAAATTTACGGCGTTGCAAAGCTTGGGCAAATCGACATTTTTAAAAACTCTAAACCGCATAATTGCGCCTTTAGTGAGCTTCCGAAAGATAAAGGCTATGCGCAAAAAGAGGGCTTTAGATTTTTTATGGAAAAAGAAATTTACGAGCAAGCGCAAGTCGTAACCGAAGCGATGATGGGGCGCGTAATAAAGGGCGGCAAGATAAAATTTGACGAACTTGATGCGGCGATGTTTGAGGGTATCGACGAGGTCGTGCTATGCGCCTGCGGTACGAGCTATCACGCCGCGCTCGTAAGTTCGTATCTTTTCGAGCGCATCGCTAAAATCCGCACGAAAGTGGAAGTCGCCAGCGAATTCCGCTACAAGGAGCCGTTTTTAAACAAGAATTCCTTATTTATCGTGATCTCGCAAAGTGGCGAGACCGCCGACACCTTAGAGGCGCTGCATATCGCTAAAAAAGCCGGTCTTAGGACGCTTGCGATCTGCAACGTCGATAACAGCTCGATCGTGCGCATGGCAGGCAGCGTTATCCTCACCCGCGCAGGCATCGAAAAGGGCGTAGCCTCTACGAAAGCTTTTGCGACGCAGGTTATAGTGCTATGGATGTTTGTGGTGTATCTTGCAAATCTGCGCGAAGTCATCTCGGCGCGCACGAATTCCGCTGAAATTTCGGCGATGCTTCATATCCCGCAAATTTTAAAGATCAAAGACGGCTTGCAGGATAAAATTTACCGCATGAGTAAGCACTATCTGCACGGACACGGCTTTTTCTTTATCGGTCGCGACATTTTCTATCCGCTCGCTCTTGAGGGCGCGCTCAAGCTCAAAGAGATCTCTTATCTGCACGCCGAGGGCTATCCGAGCGGCGAGATGAAGCACGGTCCGATCGCACTTGCCGATTCTAATCTCTTTACGGTTGCGCTGATGCCAAAGCATTTGCTCTACGAAAAAACCAAAAGCAATGTCGAAGAGCTTGCCGCGCGCGATGCGTATATTTTAGCTATCAGCCCGGAAGAGCCCGAGATCGCGGATGATTTTATCAAAACGAGCGAGCAGAGCCACGCGATGAGCGAGTTTTTTGAGATGATGATAATTTTACAAATTCTAGCTCTTGAAATCTCCGTCAGACTTGGCAACGACGTGGATATGCCGCGAAATTTAGCCAAAAGCGTCACCGTAGAATAATCGTTTTTTAAGTTCATTTTGACTAATATTTCTCATTAAAAAATCGGGGAATGTTAGTATATGAGACTTATCGGATTTATCAGAGGTGAAAATGTCATAGTCGCCACGGGCGGGGTCGAGTATAGCTACGAAATGCTAGGCGAGCGCGATCCTAGCCTAACCGACGGCGATGAGGTAAGCTTCGACACGCTAGCATCCAGCGCGATAAATATAAAGCGCGTCGAGGGTTCTAAATCCAAAGACCGTGTAGCGCAAAAAGTAGCCCCACAGCCAAAAGAATCTGCAAAGCAAAACGATGAAATTTTTGGTGATAAGAATTCCGCAGAAAACAATGTATCCGAAGCGCCATCCTTTCAAAGCTCTACCGAAAATATCGCAAACGATATATCTGCCGTAAAAGAAGCGAAGGTCGCAAAAAAATTTAAGAATTTTAAATTTAACCGCAAAGTCAAGCCTACGAGTGCAAAAAAACCGAAATTCTTTGGATTTGAGTTCGTCCAAACAGACGATCTGCGCACTACGCAAAGCGTCGAGAGTAAAATTTATACTTCATCTATCCGCAAGGAAGGGCTTAAATCCATAATCCTGCCCATAGTGCCGATAGTCATTATTTTGATATTCCGCTCGCAAATCGCAAGCATATTTCTATCTTTTTCACAGATCGAAGCTTATGTCAATCAAGATACGGTTTATATGGTGATGGATCTGCTGATTTTCCTTAGTTTTGCGCTATTTTATCTGCTGCCGCTTAACCGCGCGATAAACCTACTCTCCATAGCGACGCACGATCAATACCCAATGCGTCAAATGGCGAATTACAACGTCTTTATCATCCTGTGCGTCATCTCTACGATCCTGCAGGATAAGAGCCTGGGGCTGGATGAGTTCGAGCAGATTTTCATCTGCGGCGTGATCGGATTTGGGCTCATTTCGTTTTATTATAAGTTCAAGGCATTTACGTTTATGTTTTTCAAAACTGCAGGCTCGATCCTATTCGCCCCCGCGCTGCTTGTGGAGCTCGCAGCTATTATTTTCATCGGCATCGGCGACCGCTATACTGGCGCATCGATAAAATTTATGGAGCTTACGGGGCTATTTTTTGCGAGCACGGCGTGGAGGTATATCATAATTTTTATCGTTATGTCGCCGCTTTATTTCCTTGGATTTTGTATGCTAAGGCGGATTAAAAAATAATTTTACAAAATTTTGCTGCAAATCTCGCTATGATGAAATTTTACTACGATAGAATTCCACTCAAAATTTCATCACAAAATTTAGCACGAAGACAGAATTTAGCGGAAATTTAAACTTTATCAAAGTAAAATTCTACCACATTGAAATTTTATCGCAATAAAATTCCGCAATTGTAGGCGCAGATCGCACGCCCTAAAGCAATATATGTCTTTTATACGCGTTAACGCGCGCTTACAAAAATACACCAATGCCTGAGAAATTTCGATGCAATGTCTCCCCTTTTATTTGATAAAAGCCGCGGCAATTTGACATCGCGTCTGTAAAATCCTACCGCTAAAATCCATCTTTAAATCTCACGCGCTCAGCACATATCGACGCAGAATTTTATCCACGCAATTCGGCGCGAAATTCAAAGCTAAATTTCACATCGCATTCTACGGCAAAATTCCAAGACATAACTCTATCATAATAAAATTTTGCCGAAATAAAATTCTAATCGATACGAAAGCCTAAGCTCAGAATTTAAATCAAATTTTAAGCTACAAGCTCCACGCGCCGCAGCTCTTAAAATTTCACTGCCCAAATTTTGTCACGTTTAAATTTAGCCGTCCGCGCGCCGTATTAAAATCCGCCCCGCTGTCGCGGCTAAATTTAACTATCGCGCTAAATCCGCGCCTTCGCCCGCCGAAATTTAATCTCGCGCCCCGCTTCTTGTGGCGTAGAATTCCCGCCTAAACTCCGCAAACCGCCCGTGCATTATCGCCTCTCTCATATCCGCGGCAAGGCGCAGGTAATAATGCAGATTGTGAATGCTCGCAAGGCGGTAAAAGCTAAGCTCGCGCGCGCGAAATAGATGATTTAGGTAGCCGCGGCTGAAGCGCTTGCACGTGTAGCAGTCGCAGTGCGGATCGATCGGATCGTGATCGCTGATAAAGCTCGCGTTTTTGATGCTGATCTTGCCGAAGCTCGTAAATAGCGTGCCGTTGCGGGCGTTGCGCGTAGGCATCACGCAGTCGAACATATCCACGCCGCGAGCGACGTTTTCGACGAGATCCTCGGGCGTACCGACCCCCATCAAATATCGCGGGCGCGCCGCATCGACGAAGGGTATCATAGCCTCTACCGTGTCGTACATCAGCTCGTTTTTCTCGCCTACGCTAAGCCCTCCGATCGCAAGCCCGTCAAAGCTCATATCGCACAGCGCTTCGGCGCAAAATTTGCGCGCCTGCGGGTCGGTGCCGCCTTGTATGATACCGAAGATGTTTTGATGCGCGTGCAGGCCGCGAGATTTCATGGCCTCGTGATAATCTATCGCCTCGCGAGCCCATTTTATCGTGCGCGCGACGCTTAGATCGATCCTCTTTTTAAGCCGCGATCTATCATCGAAGCTCAGTGCGCCCGGCTCACGCGGTAGTTCCACCAAATCGTCCAAAATCATCATAATATCGGAGTTTAGCTCATACTGCGTATCCAGCACCGAGCGCGGCGTGAAATAATGCATGCTGCCGTCGATGTGGCTTTTAAATTTTATGCCGCCCTCGTCGTTTTTGGTGTTTGCGCGCAGGCTGAAAGCCTGAAAGCCGCCGCTGTCGGTCAAAAAGCTGCGGGGAAATTTCGTAAATCCGTGCAGCCCGCCGAAGCCCGCCACCACCCGCGAGCCTGGGCGCAGATACATATGATAGGTGTTAGCGAGAATGATCTGCGCGCCCAGGAGCTGCACTACGTCCGTCGCATCGAGCGCTTTGACCGCGCCCACGGTGCCGATCGGCATAAAAACAGGGGTGCGGATCGTGCTGTGCGCAGTGCGGATCGTGCAAGCGCGCGCCGCGCCATCCGCGGCGTCTATCTTAAAATCCATCTTGATCCTTTAAATTTAGCTTCTTGACTTTTTAGCCTCTTTTCGCGCGCTCGGCGCGAAATTTTAAAAAGCGATTGTAGCGAAATTTAAATTTGCGGCAGGTAAATTAAGGAATTTTATAGTATTAAAGTCAGAATTTTAAAGAATGCTGTGCAAACACGCAACACAACGTCAATAAGATTAAAGAGCTTTCGTATTTTTATCTTTAGTTTCGTTTGAAAATTCTAAAAGCTTTTCGTAGCTTTTTCGCATATGCTCGATGGTATCATCTATCGCAAGACCTTGCATGATAACGCGATATAAATTCGGTCGCGTCTTTTTCCAGTTCCTAAGCGTTTGCACATCGACGCCCAAATATCCGGCTATATCTCTTTTTGTCATTTTCGCCCCATTTTTTAAATTATAGATTATAAAAAAGAGGTTAAATTTCCAACAGCATAATATTTACTCTTTTTAGAATTATAAAGCATAAATATTATGCTTTATAAGTTTATATTTATATTGTATTTATATAATTCCAAATCAAATTTTTTAGGAGTAAAAAATGAACGAAGATAATATAAAAGAGTGTGAGAAATTTTTTCCGTATGAAAGCGATGAAGCGCTAGAGTGTCTATATAAAGGCGACTAGTTTTGTATAGTTTTTGGAACGGCTGAAGATATGGAAGAAAAATCTATCGGCATAAGATGGACTATAAATAAGAGAGGCAATAAAAGCCGCACGGGATATCCATATAAAAAATATGTAAGACTTCCTTGGTATTTTAGCGAGGGTTTCTTACAAACGATTTTAACAAATAAAAATCTAAATGGCGAAGTGATATGCAAAAGCGAGAAGATAAAAGAAGTTATAAAATACTTTAAAAAT